>JBGPIS010000375.1:0-3082 GCA_041484965.1 Methylomirabilia bacterium | reverse complement strand
TCCGCGCGGTGGACGCCGTCATGGTCGCACGCGGCGACCTCGGCGTGGACGTGCCGCTCGAGGACGTGCCCCTCATCCAGAAGGAGGTCATCCGGCAGGCTCGCGCCGCGAACGTGCCGGTGATCGTCGCGACGCAGATGCTCGAGTCCATGGTGACCCACCTCCGGCCGACGCGCGCCGAGGTCTCGGACGTGGCGACGGCGATCTTCGACGGCGCCGATGCGATCATGCTCTCGGCCGAGACGGCGACGGGCCGTTACCCAGCCGAGGCGGTCGAGGTGATGGCCCGCGTCGCCGAGCGGGCCGAGGCGGCCACGCTCGGTGACGAGATGCGCCGCCGGCGCCCGGCGCGCGTCGGCGTGGGCTTCGCCGAGGCGATGTCCGACGCGGCGTCGTCGGCGGCGCACGGGCTCGGGGCGCGCGCGATCGTCGCGTTCACCCAGTCGGGCTTCTCGGCGCGGCTCATCTCCCAGGCGCGCCCGGACGTGCCGATCATCGCGCTGACGCCGTTCGTCGAGGTGCAGCGGCGGCTCGCGCTCTCCTGGGGCGTGTCGTCACGGCTGATCCGCAAGGTCCAGACGACGGACGAGATGGTCGAGGAGATCGAGGCGGCGCTGCTCCTGGACGGGTCGGTCCGCGCGGACGACGTCCTCGTGATCATCTCCGGGTCGCCCATGTGGATCGCGGGGACGACGAACCTCCTGAAGCTCCACCGGGTCGGCGAGCGCCGCTGAGAGGGCGGGCCACGACCCGAACGGAGGATAATCAATGAAGCCACACGTGCCTACAGCAGGCCACCCGCGGTTCACGCCGGCCTCGCGGAGGTCGCTACAATGAACTTCGAGTCCCTGACCCTCGACCGGCGTGACGGCGTCGCGACGATCACGCTCAACCGGCCCGACGCGTTCAACGCGCTCAACCTCCAGCTCGGCCGCGAGTTGTTCCACGCCGCGCTCGAGGTGGACGACGACCCGGCCGTGCGCTGCGTGGTCGTCACGGGCGCGGGCAAGGCGTTCTGCGCCGGCGGCGACGTGAAGGACTTCGCCGACAACCTGCCGCGGATCGGCGCGCTCGTGAAGGAGCTGACGACCTACCTGCACGGGGCCGTGTCACGGTTCTGCCGGAGCGACAAGCCCGTCATCATGGCCGTCAACGGCGTGGCGGCCGGCGGGGGATTCTCCTTCGCGCTCTCCGGGGACCTCGTGCTCGCCGCCGAGTCCGCGCGCTTCACGATGGCGTACTCGAAGATCGCCGCGACCCCGGACGGGTCGTCGTCGTACTTCCTCCCGCGGCTCGTCGGCCTGCGCCGCGCGATGGAGCTCTACTTCACCAATCGTGTCCTCTCGGCGCGCGAGGCGTTCGAGTGGGGGCTCGTGACCCGCGTCCTTCCCGACGCCGAGTTCAGGGGCGCCGTGGACGCCCTCGCGCGCGAGCTCGCCCAGGGGCCGTCGAAGGCGTTCGGTGGCGCCAAGCGGCTCTTCCACCAGTCGACGTGGGAGAGCCTCGAGACGCAGATGGAGCTCGAGGCGCAGGCCATCGCGGCGAGCGGCCGCACCGAGGACTTCGCCGCCGGCGTGGCCGCGTTCGCGAACAAGAAGACGCCCGTGTTCAAGGGGCGCTGACGCCGTGCCGCGGGCCCGACTGTTCTATCGTCCCGGCTGATCGTCCTGCGCCAAGACGCGGGAGCTCCTCGCGTCCTGGGGGGTCGAGTTCGACCCGGTGAACGTGGATGCCGATCCGGCGGCGCATGACGAGCTCCGCCGGCTGGGCGTGCCGCGGGTCCCGGCCGTCGCGGTCGGCGACCGGGCGGTCCACGGCTGGAACCCGCCGGCCTACGCCGAGCTCCTGGGCGTCGCCTACACGGCAGCCGTGACGCTCCCGCCCGGCGAGTTGGCGCAGCGCCTCGACCGGGTCCTGGAGTCAGCGCAGGCGCTCCTGCGGCTCATCCCCGAGGACCGCATGGACTGGACGCCGCCCGAGCGCGACCGTCCGCTCCGCGACCTGGGCTTCCACGCGTTTCGCGTCGCGCTAGCGTTCGTGGACGCGATGGATCTCGGCGAGTTGCCGGCGGGGTGGTTCGGGGAGAGGGCGCCGGCCGCCCTCCGCGACGGCGCGGCGGTCGCGCGCTACGGCGCGCTCGTGAGGGCGCGCGTCTCGGGCTGGTTCGACGGCGCCTCCCCGCGCGAGTTCGAGCGGGTGATCCGCGTGTACTACGGCCCGCAGTCGGGCCACGACCTGCTCGAGCGCACGACCTGGCACGCCGCGCAGCACCTGCGTCAGCTCTACGTCCTCGCGGGGCGCCTCGGCATCACACCGCCCGCGCCGCTGCCGGTCGACGCCTTCGAAGGATTGCCGCTGCCCGACGCGATCTGGTGACGCCGCCCAGCGGGAGCTGCGGGCGCGAGGCCGGCTTCGACCACGCTAGCACTCAGGACCCGGAGCCGGTTCGTTCGGTCGGCGGCGCGGGTAACCCCCAGGAGCAACGGGTCTCAGCCGGCCTCCCGCCCGCAGCTCCCGCTGGGCGGCGCGCTAGTCGTCGTCCGCCCAGGCGGAGGTGAGGCGCTGGGCCAGCGCGCGGTGGCCTTTGAAGAAGTAGCCGAGCATCGCCGCGGTCGCGAGCAGGTTGCCGAGGAAAACCGTCCACCCCGCCAGCTCGTCGAGCACCCACTTCGCCGCGATCACGACCGCGCCGAAGAAGAATACCTCGAACGCGGTGAAGAAGATGACGAGCGCGAAGATGAGCAGCGGCTGGCGCTCGGCCCCCGCGATCAGCATGGCGCCGAGGAGCCCGGCCACGACGCCCTCGCGGAGCACGCCGCCCCAGGAGCCGACGAGCGTCCGCG
The DNA here is from genome assembly GCA_041484965.1 of Methylomirabilia bacterium. Lineage (GTDB taxonomy): Bacteria > Methylomirabilota > Methylomirabilia > Rokubacteriales > CSP1-6 > JBGPIS01. The sequence goes on along the minus strand of JBGPIS010000375.1, from coordinate 239 downwards.
GCAACGCGCGGTGCGCGCGCAAGAGGTACCCGAGCATCGCGACCGAGGCGAGGAGGTTGCCGACCAGGATCGCCCACCACACGAGCGCGCCGAGCATCGACTTGCCCAGCGCACCGACGACGCCGAAGAAGAACACCTCGAAGCAGGCGAACAGGATCACGAAGGCGACGAACAGCGCGGGCTCGCGCTCGCTCACGGCCATGATGCTCGCGGCGACGACGCCGAACGCGACGAAGGCG
>JBGPIS010000374.1:0-3092 GCA_041484965.1 Methylomirabilia bacterium | reverse complement strand
TCGCCCGTCGCTCATTCACGAATGAGCCGGGCTAGCGACCTGAAAGTCCTTTTTTACGGGACGCCGGAGTTCGCGCTGCCGACGCTGGAGGCGGTGCTCCGTCACCACGAGGTCGTCGCGGTCGTCACCCAGCCCGACCGCCCCGCGCACCGCGGCCAGCGGCTGACGCCTCCGCCCGTCAAGCTTCGCGCCGAGGCGGCCGGCCTCACGGTCCTGCAGCCGCCACGGCTCCGGGACCCCGGCTGGCCTGAGCGGCTCCGCGCCTTGGGCGCGGACGTCGGCGTCGTCGTCGCCTTCGGGCAGATCCTCACGCGGGCCGTGCTCGACGCGCCCGCCCGCGGCTCGATCAACGTCCACGCATCGTTGCTTCCGCGCTACCGGGGCGCGGCTCCGATCGCCTGGGCCATCATGCGCGGCGAATCCCGGACGGGGATCACCACGTTTCTCATGGACGAGGGCATGGACACCGGCGCGATCCTGCTCACGGCCTCGACGCCCATCGGCGCGGAAGAGACGGCCGGCGAGCTGGCGGAGCGGCTGGCGATGCTGGGGGCCGAGGTGCTCCTCGACACGCTCGCCCGCCTCGATACGCTGACGCTGATGCCCCAGCGTCACGAGGAGGCCACGCCGGCGCGGCGGCTGAAGAAGACGGACGGCCATCTCGACTGGACGCGGCCCGCGCCCGAGCTGTGCAACCTGATCCGCGGCTGCAATCCCTGGCCCGGCGCGCTGACGGCAACGCCGGGCGGACACCTTCGCATCTGGCGTGCCCGAAGCGCCGAGGTGGCCGTCGCCGCCGCGCCGGGCGCGCTCGTGGCCCACGAGGGCGGGCTGGCCATCGCCACCGGACGGGACGTCATGCTCCCGCTCGAGGTCCAGCCCGAGAACCGGCGCGCCGTCGCGTGGCCCGAGTTCCTCCGCGGCGCGCGGCTGGCCGCCGGCGCGCGCTTCGTCGCGCCGTGACCTCTCCCGCGCGCGTGGTGGCGGCGCGCGTGCTCGAGCGCGTGGAGAGCGAGAGCGCCTTCGCCGATCTCGCCCTCGACGCCGAGCTGAGCCGTGCGGCCGTGGAGCCACGCGACCGCGGGCTCGCGACCGAGCTGGTCTTCGGCACGCTGCGCTGGCAGCGCTATCTCGACTGGATCCTCGCCCCGCACTCGCGGCGCCGTCTCGAGCGCCTCGATCCGAGACCGCGGGTGCTCCTCCGCATGACGGCCTACCAGATCGCGTTCCTCGAGCGGATCCCGCCCTTTGCTGCCGTCGACGACGCGGTCAGCCTCGCCCGGCAGCGCGCCAAGCCCGGCGTCCCCGAGTTCGTCAACGCCGTCCTCCGCTCGTTCGTCCGCCGCGGGGCGCGCGAGCGTGAGCCGGCGCCGCCCCGCGATGCCGTGGAGGCGCTCGCCCTGCGCTGCTCGTTCCCCACGTGGCTGGCCGGGCGCTGGGTGGCGCGCTACGGCGCCGACGAAGCGACCGCGCTCATGCGGGCGATGAACGAACGTCCGCCGCTCACCCTGCGCGTCAACACCCTGCGCACGACCCGTGAAGCGCTGGCCGCGCGGCTGCGCGACGAGGAGCAGCTCGATCCGACGCCGACCCGCTACGCGCCCGAAGGGCTGGTGGTGGCGCACGGCGGGCGGCCCGCCGTGTGGCGCGCCTTCGCCGACGGCGCCTTCGCCGTCCAGGACGAGGCCTCGATACTCGTGGCCCGACTCCTCGCCGCGAGGCCCGGCGACGTCGTCGCCGACGCCTGCGCCGCGCCGGGCACCAAGACCACCCATCTCGCGCAGCTCATGGAGAACCGGGGCCGCATCCTCGCTTTCGATCCCCAGCCCGCGCGCCTGGCCCTCGTCTCGGACACGGCGGCCCGACTCGGCGTGACCATCGTCGAAGCGCATCGCGGCGCCGTCGAGACGCTCGCCCCCGGCTTCGCCGCCGCCTGCGACGCGGTCCTCGTCGACGCGCCGTGCTCGAACCTCGGCGTCCTGCGGCGGAATCCCGAGGTGAAGTGGCGGCGCGCGCCCGGCGACATCGCGGCGAGTGCCGCGCGCCAGTACCAGATCCTCGCGGCGTCGGCGACCATGGTCAAGCCGGGCGGGCGCCTCGTCTACGCCACGTGCTCGCTGGAGCCCGAGGAGAACGAGCAGCTCGTGACCGCGTTCCTCGATGGACGCGGCGACTTCGCGATCGACCCGCCGTCAGACTGCCCGCTCGCGCTCGATCCCGACGGCGTGCTCCGGTGCCTGCCGCACCGCCACGGCACCGACGGCTTCACGGCGATGCGGCTGCGCCGGACGCTTTGAGCCGCCGGCTCCGCGGGGTATAACAGGAGCGCGCTCATGAAGATCGCGCCCTCGATCCTCTCGGCCGACTTCGCCGCCCTCGGCGAGGAAATCGCGCGCGTGGAGGCGGCCGGCGCCGACCAGCTCCACGTCGACGTGATGGACGGCCGCTTCGTGCCGAACATCACGATCGGGCCCGTCGTCGTCGCGGCGATCCGCAAGCGCACCCGACTGCCACTCGACGTGCACCTGATGATCGTCGAGCCCGAGCGCTACCTCGCCGACTTCGCCGGGGCCGGCGCCGACATGCTGACCGTCCACGCCGAGGCGTGTCCGCACCTGCAGCGGACGCTCGTGCAGATCCGCGAGCTGGGGGCGAAGGCGGGCGTCGCGCTCAACCCGGGCACGCCGCCCGGCGTCCTCGACTACGTGCTCGACGACCTCGATCTGGTATTGGTGATGTCGGTGAATCCGGGCTTCGGCGGCCAGAAGTTCATCCCCAGCGCCTACGCGAAGATTCGCCAGGTGCGCACGATGGCGGGGGCGCGACTCCTGGAGGTTTCGGTGGACGGCGGCGTCAAGCTCGAGCACGCCCGCCCGCTGGCCGAACACGGCGCCTCCATCCTCGTCGCCGGCTCCGCCATCTTCGAGGCCCCGGACCCCGCGGCGATGATCACGCGCATGCGGAGCGCCGCCGGACCAGGCTGATGAAAAAGGGCCATCTGCGTCGTTGGCTTGTCGTTCCCTCCCTGCGGCGTAGGCGGCCTACGCCTCAGTCGGGAACTCCTCGCCGCCTAGGATCTGGACCATTTTGAG
>JBGPIS010000373.1:0-3111 GCA_041484965.1 Methylomirabilia bacterium | reverse complement strand
GGGGGGCTCGGGCACACCGAACTCGTTGGGGATCCCGAGTGCCGGATGGCGCTCGAACAGCTCGAAGGCGAGGCCGTGGGCGCGCACGTAGAGGCTCCCCCACCCCTGGACGAAGGCGATGATCGACGTGACCGTGAGCGGTCCCTTCACCACCTCGGGCATCGGCGCGCCGACCTCGACGTCGTCCCAGAGGCGCGGCGTGGCGCCGCGGATCTCCTCGGTCGCGTACGCGCGCCGGATCCTCTCGATCTCCTCGGGCGCGTACCGCTGGGGTTCAAGCGCCGCGTATTTCTTGCGCTCGCGCGCAGCGTCGCGCTCGGTGCGGAAGCACCACGAGTCGGCCTCGCAGACGACCGCCCCGGCGTCGTTGACGAACGTCGTGCGATAGGTCTGCTTCAGCGCGCGCCGGGCGAAGCTCGACGCTTTCTCCTCGAGGTCCCGCAGCACGCTCCGGCCGACGACCCGGTCGCCCTCGCGGATCGGCAGGCGCCAGCGGAAGTCGCTGCCCGCGTACATGGCGTGGATGCCCGGCAGCCCGGTCACGTAGCCCGAGACGATGCGATCCATCGCGAAGACGATCGTCGGCGGCGCGACCCGCGCGGCGGCCCAGTAGGGATTGCGATCGCCGATCCCGTGGGCCCAGTGGCGGATGGCGTCGCGCGTGGCGACCTCTATATAGGGCTCGGGGCGTCGGATCTCTTTGCCGATCAGCGCCCGGAGCGCGGCGAGCGCCTCGTCGGTGATGGTCGGAAAGCGGCTCACCCGCGTCCTCCCGCCCGCTTGCGCAGCGACAGCCGGTCGATCTTCCCCGCGGGCGTCTTGGGCAGCTCCTCGACGAACTCGATCGCGCGGGGGTATTCGTGCCGGGAGAGCCGCCCCCCGACCCACTCTTGCAGCTCCTGCGCGAACCCGTCGCCCGCGCGCTCGGCGACGACGTACGCCTTCGGAATCTGGCCCCGCAGCGCGTCGGGGGCGCCGACCACCGCGGCCTCGCGGACGTCGGGATGGCTCAGGAGCGCGTCCTCGATCTCGACGGCGCTCATCGTCCAGCCCGAGGAGATGATGACGTCGTCGGACCGTCCCTCGTGGTGGAAGTAGCCGTCCGCGTCCATCCGCCCGCGGTCCTTCAGCAGGAACCAGCCGCCCCTGCGGCGGACGGCGATCTCGCCGGGCCGATCGGGCGGGAGCGGCTCGCCGCGCTCATCCACGATCGCGACCTCCCAGCCGGGCGCGGGCTTGCCGAGCGCGCCGGGCCGGATTACGTACCCCGTGAAGCCCGGGTAGTTCACGAGGATCACGCCGACCTCGGTGCTTCCGTACATGCTGCACGGCGTGACTCCCCAGTCCGTCTGGAGCCATTCCCAGGTCCGGGAGTCCATCGGCTCGCCCGTGAACGAGAGCTTCTCGAGCGCAACGCGACGGCCCTCCGCGAGCCCGGAGCGGCGCAGCATGCGGAAGACCGTGGGCGCCGCCGCCAGATTGGTGACGCCGAGCTCCTCCAGCGCGTCCAGCACGCACCCCGGGTGGAACTTGCCGGCGTAGGCGCCGACGGCGAGGCCGAGCGCCAACGGCGCGATCGTGCCGTGCCAGAGGCCGTGGCCCCACGCGGGCGACGACGGGCAGAAGTAGCGGTCGCCCGGCGCCAGCCCGACGCCGTAGAGCGCGGCGACCATCAGCGTGACGACCGAGCGGTGGGTGTGCCGCACCGCCTCCGGCAGGCCGCGCGTCGTCCCCGAGGTGTACTGGAAGACCGCGAGGTCGTCCGCGCGCGTCACCGGAACGTAGCGAGGGGTCTGCTCGGCGACCCGCGCCCGGAATCGCTCGTCCACCGCCACTACCGTGACCCGCGGGAACAGCGTCTGCCACCGGGCGGCGTCGCACTCGACCAGCAACATGCGGGGCTCGCAGTCCTCGACACGCAGCCTCACGCCGTCGGGTCCGAGCAGGGTGAAGAGCGGGACGGCGACAGCGCCCCGCTTGACGGCGCCGAACACGGCGCCGTAGAAGGCGAGCGACGGCTCGAGCATCACCGCGACACGGTCGCCGCGGGCGACGCCCTCGGCCTCGAGAAAGTTGGCGAAGCGCGCGGACCAGGCGGCGAGGTCGCCGAAGCTCCATTCCTCGCGGTGGCCGTCCGCGTGCTTGATCCGGAGGGCGGTGCCGCCGCTCGCGTGGCGGTCCACGCACTCGTGCGCCAGGTTCAGCCGCTCGGGGGTGCCGTCGAACAGCTCCCAGAGCGCGCTCCAGCGGAAGGCGCGGAGCGCTTCGGGGTAGCTTCGGGTCACTTCTTCGCCAGCGCCTTGGAGGCTAGGGCGACCGACGGCGGCTCCGTGTCCTTCCAGGGCGCGAGCCGGCGATAGACCTCGGCCGCGGCTCGATGGAAGCCGTCGGGCAGCCCCGCCGCGGCGAACGTCGCCGCGATCTCCTCCATCTCGCCGACGAAGCGCCACGCCTTCGGCGCGTTGCGCTTGACGGCGGCCTCCGAGCGCGCCGGAAGATCGGGCTGCGAGAGCTTCCACTCGTCGAGCAGCGCCGCCTCCACGCCCTCGGCGGCCGCGAGGGCGCGCGCGGCCATCAGCAACGCGGCGCTTCCCTTGGTCCAGCCGGCGTACGCCATCTTGAGCGCGGAGGCGGCGCCCGCGCCACCAGCGACGACGACCGCCTCGAGCGGTCCTCGCGGGAAGAGGGCCGCGACCCGCGCCGCCGCGCCGCCGGAGAGGTAGAGGCGCGTGGTCCCGCGCTCGCGCGGCGGGCTCCCGATGATGCCGCCGTCCACGAGCGTGGCGCCGCCCTTCTCGATAATCGAGCCGATCTCGCGCGCCGTCTGGGGCGACACCGCGTTCGCGTCCACGTAGAGACCCGCGAAGCGCAGCACCGCCACCGCCCGCGCGACGTCCACGGCGGCGTCGGGCGGGCAGACGGACAGGATCACCTCGCTCCGGCGGACCAGCGCGGCGAGCGTGCCCGCGTCCTCGAGGCCGGCGGCTTCGGCCCGGCGTCGCGTCGCCGGCCCGCGGCCCTCTGAGGCCCAGAGCACGCGCGCGCCGTCCGCCCGCGCCGAGGCGCCGACCATGGCGCCCATCTCGCCCGGATGCAGCAGTCCGATCGTCG
>JBGPIS010000372.1:0-3117 GCA_041484965.1 Methylomirabilia bacterium | reverse complement strand
CGCGCGGCCAGTAGTCGTCGGTCGGGTAGATGACGCCGCCGCCGCCGTGGATCGGCTCGCCGATGAACGCCGCGACCGTGTCGGGCCCCTCACGAAGGATCGCCTCCTCGAGCTCGCGCGCCGCCGCCTGGCCGACCGTCTCGCCGGGCCTGGCGCCCTGGAACCGGTACGGGTAGCAGGTCTGGATGTGGACGAAACCGGGCACGCGCGGCTCGAACATCTTCCAGTAGGCGGCCATGCCGGTTGCGGACATGGCCTGGAGCGTCACGCCGTGGTAGCCCTGGTGGCGGGCGATGATCTTGACTTTCTCTGGCTTGCTCTTCGCCTTCCAGTAGAAGCGCGCCGTCTTGAACGCCGACTCGTTCGACTCGGCGCCGCCCGAGGTGAGGAAAACCGCCTGCATGTTGTCGTAGGTGATCTCCATGAGGCGGGCGGCCAGCGTGATCGCGGGGATGTTCGACGAGCCCACGTAGGCCGAGAAATACGCGAGCTCCTTGATCTGCGCCGCGGCGGCCTCGGCGAGCTCGGTCCGCCCGTGGCCGACGTTCACGTTCCAGAGGCCGGAGAGCCCGTCGATGTACTCGTGGCCGCCGATGTCCCACACGGTCGCGCCGCGCCCACGGACGTAGATGACGGGCTCGGCGTTGTCCACGGGATGGTGGAGCGGGTGGATGAGATGCTCCTGGTCGGCCTTGACGAGCTCGGCGGCGGTCAGCGCCATTGCGTCCTCCTTGAGATCACTGTCGGTTGCCCGGCGGGTGCGCCCGGCGGAAGTCGCCGTCCGCGATCGGAACGGCCCGCTGCTGCGGCCCACGGTACCGGTAGAGCCACGCCCGCGCTCGCCGGCCGTGCGCGAGCGTGACGGTGGCGCGGCAACGCTCGAAATTGTACCCCTCCCCGCGGTCGAGCACCGGGAGAACTTCAGGATCGTCGAGCCGGTACACCTCGCCCTTGACCACCCCGCGTCCGTCGACGAGTCCCGGGTACGCGCCGAGATCGACGAGCCGCCCGCGCACCCGCCCTTCGCCGACGAACGTCGAAGCTCGCGCGAGCACGCGGTGCAAGCCGTAGCCGCGCATCAGGGTTCCATACGCGAACAGCAGTGTCCGCGCGGCCGAGCGCGGGGCCGGAGGCCGGGCGGGCGCCCGTCCGCGACCCGTCGCTTCTGGGCGGCGCCGCGGCGCCGCCTGCACGGACCGAGCACGCGCTGAGAGAGCTAGCGTGGTCGAGGACGGGCGCCCGCCCGGCCTCCGGCCCCCCGCACCCGCCCGCCGACGGCTACTTCGTCCTGGCAAGCTGCTGCAGGGCGGCGATCGTGCGGCCCGTATCGATCGCGAGGCCGCCGGCGTCCACGAAGCGAACCCGCCCGGCGCGGTCGATGATGAACGTCGCGCGGCGCGTGAGGCTCCAGGTGTCGTCCCAGACGCCGTAGAGCCGGCCGACCCCGCCCGGCGGATTCACGTCGCTCAGGAGACGGAAGGGCAGGTTGAGCTGCTTCGCCCACGCCAGGTTGCGGTCGGGAGGATCGGCGGAGATCCCGACGATCTCGGCGTTCAGGGCGGCGAACTTCGGCTGGTCGTCCCGGAACCGGGAGAACTCGAGCTCTCAGCCGCCGGTGAAGGCCTTGACGAAAAACGCGACGATGACAAAGTCGCGCTGCGCCAGCGTCGCGTCGAGCCTGAACGGGCGACCGTGCTGGTCGCTGAGGGCGATGGAAGGCGCGCGCTCGTCGACGGCGACGGGCTTCTCCCGCTCGGCCACGGCGGCGGCCGACGGAAGGAGCGCCAGGAGGGCGAGCGCCATGACGTAGGGTCTCACGGCGCGCTCACCGCCTGGAGCACCGCCTCGAGAAAATCCTTCTCGGGAACGGCCCCCTCGAACTGGACGCGGTCGTTGATGACGACCTTCGGCACGCCCATCACCTGATAGGCGCGCGACAGCTCGGGGAACTCGGTCGCCTCGATCGCGATCGCGCGGACGCGGTCGGAAGCGACCGCCATGTGCTGCGCCAGGCGCACGGCCCGGGGACAGTGGGGTCAGGTGGGCGTGGAGAAAACCTTGATGTCGACGTCGGCGGTGAGCGCCCGGAGCGACGCGAGCGTCTCCTCGCTCAGGGCCGGCTGGCCGGTGGACACCACGATGATCGAGTCGATAAGGTTGCTGAACTCGTACCCGGCGGGAATGCCGTAGAACCGGATCCCGGAGTCGCGCGCGCCCTCGACGACGATCGCGGGCACCTGGTCCACGCCGTACCGCTCGGCGCGCTCGCGGTCGATCGCGAGGTTCAGGACCTCCACCGTGATCGTGTCGGCGAGCTCGGCCACCTCACGGACGAGCGCCTCGTTCTGGCGGCAGAGGTCGCCGGCCGCGAGCTCCTGGGAGAACACGACGAGCTTCACGGGGCCGGCCAGCTTCTCGAACTCCTTCCGGACGGCGGCGCGGTCGCGCTCGGTGAGGACGGGCATGGAATCCATTATACTCGGGCCGTGAAGCCGTTCGTCGTCAACCGCTACGGCCGGATCGTCTTCCCCTCCAACTTTTTCCCCGAGCTCGACTTCTCCGTCTTCGAGACCCTCGAGCAGTTCGCGGCGGTCATCAAGCGCGACTTCGAGGAGAAGGCGCCGACGGAGACTGACATCGTCGCGCGGGTGGACGCGCGCGCCTACGGCGGGCGGTACGACCTCCTGCGGGATCTCGCGCTCAACCTCTTCTGGGTGAACCGCTACGCGATGACCATGTACGAGAAGCGCCCGACGCGTTGGCGCGACGTCCCGCGCGGGCGCGACGACGTCTTCCTGCCGGTCTTCAAGCCCTGGGACGCGAACGAGTTGACGAGCGCGATCGAGACCGGGTACCACGCGCTGCCGCCGACCTGGGACGAGGGGACCGAGGACAAGATCTCGCGCATCCTCCTCGACGTCTTCCGCCACAAGAAGGGCGCGGGCGCGGAGCTGCCGGCGATCAAGCCGACGGTCGCCGAGATCCTGGCGAACCCGAGGAATCTCACCTACCACCTGCTCGCCTACGACCCGGACTATCCGGGCTACGGCGGCGACGACATCATCGAGTTCGCCCACCGCGCGCCCGAGCTCGAAGCGCTCATGCGCCAGGCGATTG
>JBGPIS010000371.1:0-3121 GCA_041484965.1 Methylomirabilia bacterium | reverse complement strand
GTGCACGCCCTCCTCGACGACGGAGTCGAGGAAGTGGCGGCCCACGACGCGCTTGCCCATGAGCCGGGCGAAGCCGTCGGGGAAGACGGTCAGCACCGTGTCGACCTCGCCCTTGCGAATGAGCTGCGTGAGGGACGCAAGATCGAGCCGGCCCGGCATGCGCGGATAGTAGCGCACCGGGCACGCATCGGAAAGTCGGCGCCGATGCTATTCTCCCGCCCGTGGCCGCCGCCCGCCGGACGATCCTCGCCTGGATGCTCTACGACTTCGCGAACTCGGCGTTCGCGGCGATCGTGCAGGCGACCGTCTTCCCCGCCTACTACGCCAACGTGGTCGTGGGCAACGCCGAGGGGCGCGGGGACTTCTGGTGGGGCGTGCTCGTCTCGCTGTCGATGATCCTGGTCGCCCTCACCTCGCCCCTGTTCGGGGGAATCGCCGATCACGCGGGCGTGCGGAAGCCGTTCTTCGTCTGGCTGACCGTCGTCTCCGTCGGCGCCACGGCGCTGCTCGCCACCGTCGGTCCCGGGATGGCCGTGACCGGCTTCGTCCTCGGCGTCGTCGGCCTCGTGACTTACGAAGCCGCCGTCGTCTACTACAACTCCTATCTCCCGGCCCTCGTCCCGCCCGAGCAGCTCGGTCGCGTCTCGGCCGGCGGCTTCGCGGTGGGCTACGCCGGATCGATCGTCGCCTTCCTCGCCGCCTGGCCCTTCGCGGCGAGCGGCGCCTACGGTGGATGCTTCCTCGCCGCCGCCGTGCTGTTCGGGGCGTTCTCCGCGCCGGCCTTCATCGCCCTGCCTGCCGACGAGACAACGAAAATGACGCTCGCCGCGGCACTGCGGCGCGGCGTCCGGGAAACGCTGGCGACCCTGCAGGAGATCCTGAGCCGCCGGGAGCGGCGCGAGATGCGGCGGTTCCTGCTCGCCTACCTCGTCTACGAGGACGGCGTCAACACCGTCATCACTTTCGCGGCGGTGTTCGCGGCCAAGACGCTCGGGTTCTCGTTCACCGAGATCATCGCGCTCTTCCTGATCGTCCAGATCACGGCGCTGCTCGGCTCGGTCGCGTGGGCGCGCACGACCGACACGCGCGGACCGAAGCTCGTCGTCACGGTCACGCTCGTGCAATGGGCGGCCGTCACCGTGCTGGCTTTCTTCGTGACAACCAAGGAACAGTTCTGGGTGTACGGCGTCGACGCCGGGCTTGGGCTCGGCGCCATCCAGTCCGCGAGCCGGACACTGATGGCGACCCTCGTGCCGCGCGGGCGTGAGGCGGAGTTCTTCGGATTCTACGCGCTGGTCGGCAAGACCGGCGCGGTCCTCGGCCCCCTCGTGTTCGGCATCGTCTCGCGCGCCATGGGCGGCAACCAGCGGGCCGCGATCGTCGCCGTCGGCCTCTTCTTCGTCGTGGGCCTCGTCCTCCTCTCGCGGGTGCGCGCTGGCGGCCCCACCGCGGTCCTCCTCTCCAGCGAGACCGGGTAGACTGCGGCAAGACGAATGCCGACCCCCGACTTTCGCAGCGAGTTGACGTTGCCGAGCCACCCGGGCGCGGCCGTCATCGCGCGCGCCTACACCCGGGAAATCGCCACGCTCGCCCGCCTCGCGGCCGCCGACGCCGACGCCTTCGTGGACGCGGTGACGACCGCCTGCGCCGACATCGTGCAGAACGCACTGACGCCGGGCGAGCCCGATGCGCTCACGCTGGCCGGGGTCGTGACGACCTCGACGCTGACGCTGACGATCCGTGAACGGGGTGCGCCCTTCGACCCGTCCGACGCCGGCGACGCGGCCCCCGAGACGATCCTGGCGCCGGTGCGTGAGCGGGACTGGGCGCGGATCCGCCGGGCCGTCGACGAAGCGCACTGGTCGAGTCTGGGCAACGCCGGCATGGAGCTGTCACTCACCAAGCGCCGCCCACTGGCGGACGTCACCGGGTGCCTGTCCGCGGCGGAGCTGGCGCCGTTCCGACACGATGAGCCGCTGGCGCCCCCGCAGACGTACGCCATCCGCCGGCTGCGACCCGAGGACGCGATCGGGGTTGCCCAGTGTGTATACCGGTCCTACGGTTACACGTACGGCAACGCCGACCTCTATTACCCGGAGCGCATCGTCCACCTGAACGATACCGGGCAGCTCGTCTCCGCCGTCGCCGTGGACGAGGCGGGCGCGGTCGTGGGCCATCTTGCCCTGGAACGGCCGGACCTCGGTCCGGTCGCCGAGAGCGGCCAGGCGGTCGTGGCCCCGCCCCACCGCGGCCGGCACTTGCTGGAGCAGCTGCGAGCTTTCGCCGAGGACGAGGCGCGCCGGATCGGGCTCGACGGCATCGTCGGCTACCCCGTGACCACCCACGTCTTCAGCCAGCGGATGGAGGAGTCGATCGGCGCCCACCTGTGCGGCGTGGCGCTCGCGCAGATGCCGCGATCCACCACCTTCAAGGAAATCGCGGCCGAGCCGTTGCCCCAGCGCGTGAGCACGATGCTCTACTTCAAGTACATGGCGCCGCCGCGGCCGACGCGCGTCCACGCGCCGCCCCACCACCGGCCCATGCTCGAGCGCGTCTACACCGCGCTGGCGGTACCGGTGGAGTTCGGCGAACCGGCGGCTCCGACCGGGCCGGGACACGTGACGGCGAGCCTCGACCGCTCGTGGGGGTTCGGCGAAATCCACGTGCACGCCATCGGTGACGACACCGCCGCCGAGATCCGGCGCGCGCGCCGCGATCTCTGCGAGACGGGCGGCGTCGAGGTCGTCTACTTGTTCCTGCCCCTCGCCCAACCCTCCACGCCCGCGCTGTGCGCCGCGGCCGAGGCCGAGGGCTTCTTCTGGAGCGGCGTGGGCCCACGCTACGCGACCGACGGCGACGCACTCTGTCTCCAGTACCTGAACGTCGACCTGGACCTCGGCCTCGTCCAGGTGGCGAGCGCGCCCGGCCGGGAGCTCCTCGACTACGTCGCGGCCGACCGCCAGCGCGTGACCTCGCAGATGCGAAGCTGACGCGACAAGGCCAACGGTCCCTACTGGATCTGGATCGGGACGGGCGGGATCAGCACCACCAACAGGATCAGGCAGAACGCGCCCACGACCCAGCGGCCGGGGGTGAGCGGCGTCACGTCGTCGAGGGGCGG
>JBGPIS010000370.1:0-3123 GCA_041484965.1 Methylomirabilia bacterium | reverse complement strand
CGGCTCGACGCCGATCGCGACGCCGTCCTTCACGATGACCTTGAGGAGGTCCGGTCCCGCCACGCACTGGTAGCAGTAGACCGGGATCTTCTCGATCGTCGGCGGGGTCTTGGCTGATTTGTTCATAGGGTCGCCTCGGACGGCGGGGCCCCAGCCCCGCGACGTCCTGCGGCTCCCACTGCCACGACCTTCTTATGCTCGAGCGACTCGAAGAAGGCGTCGATGCGGTTCTTGAGCTGCGCCTCGGCGTAGTACCGCGGGTCCTCGAGGTCGGACTCGACGAGCAGTGTCGGCACGCCAAGCTCGCGCGTGAAATAGTCGCGCATGTCGCCCTGTCCCGCGGAGAAGAGGCGGCAGGACTTGATCGAGTGGATCACGAGCGCGTCCGCGTCCCACTCTTCGACGTAGCGCTTGATCTGCTGGTAGCGCGACGTGATGGAGCGGTTCGTGAGGTTCTCGCGGAGCATCTGCTCGGCGATGGACTCGAGCGGGTGCCGGGGGTCGTGGCGGAAGCCCCACTCCCAGATGCCGCCGACCGTCGAGTACGTGGACGCGACAGCCACGGCGCCCCACTTCGCGAAGAGGTTGCGGAAGTTCTTGTAGTACGGGTACGGCGGCGGCCCCTCGACCACCGTCCTGAAGCGCTCCTCCGACAGCGGGCCAAGTTTCTGGGCCACCAACTCCTCGAACTCCACCACCGCCACGTCGAAGAACTCGGCCGCCTCCTTCGTCCCGCGGAGCACGTTGATCGGCCCCATCATGTTGATCGCGTCGAAGTAGGCATCGAAGGGCGTCGGGTGGGCTTTGCAGAGCGCTTTGGAGCGCGCGTAGCCCTCCTCGGCGCGCGCGGAGTAGCCGAGGATCTCCCGGAGCTCGTCGATGTCGAACTTCTTGCCCGTGATCCCCTCGCAGAGCGCGATGAGCTCCTTGAGCTGCGAGATCACGTACTGGACGTCCGCCTGGGTCGGCTCGCCCGCCGTCCGCGCGAACGGCACGTCGAGCATGAAGAGCTTCGAGCCCGAGAGGTCGGCGAGGTGCTCGAACCACTTCACGTAGACGTTGCAGCCGACGTAGTTGCAGACCGTGATCGTCGGGAACGGCATCGGCTTGCCGGGGCCCATCCCGCCGTCCAGGAAGAGCCCGATATCCGCCTTCACGTAGGCGCAGTTGTCGCTCGAGTACCCGGCCTGCTCCGCCTTGAGGATGAGCGGCAGCGACTTGTGGCGGATCGCGTTCTGGAGCGCGGTCACCTCCGGGAACATCGGCAGGATGTGGCACGCGAGGAGGAGCTCCACGCAGTTGCCGGAGATCATGATGGCGCCCGTCGGCTGCCCTTCCGCCTCGGCGCGCGAGAGCCGCCCCATCCAGTCCGACATCAGCCGGCGGGAATGCTCGTGGACCTTTCCCTGGTACTGCCGTTCCGTGACTGGCGTCGCCATGCTGAACCTCCTCGGCCTAGTCGAAGAGCATCGATTCGACGAACGTCTCGATCTCGTTCCGCGTCCGTTCGAAGGTCCACATCTTCTCCTCGAACTCGACGATCATGTGGGGAATGGCGGCGCGCTCGAGGCCCTGCTTCATGAGGACGTAGTCGAAGAGCGCGGGCTCGCAGAACTTCGCGGGCATGAAGATGACCGCCTGCGCCTGCGACCGCCGGACCTTCTCGATGAGCCCCGCCGAGCGGTGCTCGCGCGCCTCGTGCCGCGTGGAGGACGGCACCGCCTGATTCACGTAGGCCGCGCCGAGCCGCTCGAACGGGTCGCCGTCCGTGGCGACGTCCGAGGTGAACCACCGCCAGCCGAGGAACAGGTCGTCCTCGACGACGTAGCACCCGGCCTCCTCCAGCACCTCGAGAAGCCCGAGCGGCGGCTGCTCGCAGAACGCGCCCTCGACCACTACCCGCAGCCGGTCGCGCGGGCGCGCGTCGCGGCGCGGGAGATCCGCGAGCAGCACATCGAGCCAGCCGATCGCCTCCTCGGGAGGCACGCATGTCACCGCGCGGAGCGCCACGTAGAGCTCGGTCGTCGAGAGCTTCTGCGGCTCGGCGATGCGGAACGCGTAGAGGGCGCGGAGGCGCGCGCGGAGCGCGTTGTAGATCTCGATGGACTTCGCCAGCGCCGGCTCCGTCACTTTGAGGCCGAAGGCCTGCTCGAACGCGGCCGCGAGCCGCCGGAGCTCGTTGGCGGCGTAGACGGGGACGCTCGGCGACGTCGAGTTCTGAGGCAGGTGCAGGTAATCGATGAAGGCGTCGGGGAAGTTGCGCTTCCAGATCGAGGAGAGGTTTCGCGCGACGTCGCAGATGTTCGAGAAGACGAAGCCGTCCACGCCCTTGACGATCCCCTGGAAGCCGAGCTCGAGGCTCGACTTGGCGACCGAGCACACGAACGACTGGAAGCGCGCGTCGGCGTGCGTCAGCTCCACCGACGTGCCGCCGCCGAGGAGCGCCAGCGGCAGCATGCCCGCGGCGTGGATGATCTCCGCCGGCGCCCAGACGGGGTACGCGGCGACCGCGCGCCCGCCGGGATGCGCCGCCTTCCACTGCAGGGCGACGGCTCCCAGGGGCTGGTTCACGAGCTCGCGGCAGCGGTCGAGCACCTGGTCAGGAGTCATGCGTGCCTCCAAGCAGGACGGCTCCCGCGCTCTTGTCGCTGGAGCGCTCGAGAAAGCCGTAGAGGAAGAGCGCCCCCACCTCGCCGGCGAGCGTCCGCGCATCCTCGCGCGAGCGGAGGAAGGGCCGGGTGGCGACGCCGTTCAGCATCCCGAGGAGCAGGATCGTCGCCGACAGGAGCTCGTCGCCCGAGCGTGCGTGAGGGTCGAGCTCGCGAAGGATTCCGATTCCGCGCCCGAGGTACTCGCCGCGCTTGGCGACGATCTCGGAGCGCCGGGGCTCCTCGAGCAGCTCGTAGTCGCGGTTGACGATCTTGAGCGACGCCGCGCGGCGGAAGCCGAAATCGAGGTGCGTGCGGATGAGAGCGAGAAGCTTCAGCTCGGGCGTGCGCGCCCGGGCGAGGGCCTCGTCGAGCACCGCGATCAGCTCGTCGAGCGCGTGATCGAGGACGAGGAAGAGCAGCTCGTCCTTGCCCCTCACGTAATGGTAGAGACCGGCGAGCGAGAGGTTGGCGG
>JBGPIS010000369.1:0-3124 GCA_041484965.1 Methylomirabilia bacterium | reverse complement strand
GTTCGCCCTGTACTTCGATATTTGAGGTTGACCGGGCTCACTCCGCGCTCGTGCGCGTCCGCCGACGGTCGTTGCGGCGAGGCATGGGCGTGGCGAGCGTAGGGCCGGGCGTCCCGCGAGCGCGGCGGGCGTGGCGACAGCCCGGGTGCCCGCCGCTTATATAGGCAGGGGAGCGGGCGGTGCCGGATGGGTGGGCAGCGCCGCCCGCTCGCAGCGCGTTCAAGTACCCGAAATTGAACGAGGCGGCTCTGGCATCAGGCTTGCCATCCAGTAGAGGTATGGCGACGAGTCCGCGCTGGCGGGTGGCGATCCTCGACGACCACGAGCGCTCGCGCGCCGCGCTCCGCGCCGCGATCTGGGCCGCCGGGGGTGAGGTCGCGGGCGAAGCGCTTCGGTGCGCCGACGCCGTTCCCCTGATCAAGCGCACGAGTCCCGATGTCGCGATCTTCGCTGTCGGCCTGCCGGACGGCGACGGGATCGAGACGGCGGCCCACGTCGTCACGACGGCCGACTGCCCCGTCGTGCTGTTCACCAGCCACACCGACGCCCCACTGGTCCAGCGGGCCCGCGCGGCGGGCGTGATGGCCTATCTCCTCAAGCCCCTGCGCGGCGCCGAGCTCGCGCCCGCACTCGATCTCGCCGTCGCGCGCTTCGGCGAGAACCGCCAGCTCCGCGAGACGCTCGAAGGGCGGAAGTTCATCGAGCGGGCCAAGGGCACGCTCATGGCGCGCTTCGGATTTTCGGAGGAGGAGGCGTTCCGCCGCCTGCGCCGCGCCGCGATGGACAGCCGCAAGCCCATGGTGGACATCGCCAAGGCGCTGCTCGTCTCGGAGTCAGTCTCTCAGGACCTGCCTACGCGTTAGGCAGCGCGCCCCGCCCGCGCCTGCGTAAGACGCCGGAAACAAAGGACAGCACGGTTAGGTACGGCCTTTGCTCTGAACACGTCCAACCCGCGGCCAAGGGACGTCCGCGGATGACGCGCCAGCGATGTCGCGATCGAAACCAATCACCTGAGTCGAAAGGAGACGGTATGGCGGAGTTCTCACGTCGCGACTTTTTGAAGGGTTCGCTCGCGGCAGGGACCGCGCTGGGCGCGGGTCTCGGGTTCCCCAACGTGCTGAGGGCGCAGGAGACGGTCAAGATCGGCGTTCTGCATTCGCTGTCGGGCACGATGGCGATCAGCGAGGTGTCGTTGCGGGACGTCGTGCTGATGGCGGTCGAGGAGATCAACGCCAAGGGCGGGGTGATGGGCAAGAAGATCTCGCCCGTCGTCGTGGACCCGGCGTCGAACTGGGACCTGTTCGCCGAGAAAGCCAAGCAGCTCCTACTGCAGGACAAGGTCGCCGTCGTCTTCGGCTGCTGGACCTCGGTCAGCCGGAAGTCGGTCCTGCCGGTCTTCGAGAACAACAACGGCCTGCTTTTCTACCCCGTCCAGTACGAGGGCGAGGAGTGCTCGAAGAACGTCTTCTACACCGGCGCCACGCCGAACCAGCAGCTCATCCCGGGCGCCGAATACCTGATGTCGAAGGAAGGCGGGGCCTACAAGAAGTTCTATCTGCTCGGGACCGATTACGTCTTTCCGCGGACGGCCAACAAGATCCTCCGCGCCTTCCTGCTCGCCAAGGGCGTGCCCGCCGCGAACATCGAGGAGGAGTACACGCCTTTCAACCATCAGGACTACCAGACGATCGTCGGCAAGATCAAACGGTTCGCCTCTGGCGGCAGCGCGTGCGTGCTGTCGACGATCAACGGCGACTCGAACGTGCCGTTCTACAAGGAATTCGCCAACCAGGGCCTGCGCTCGGAGAACGCGCCCATCATGGCGTACAGCGTGGCCGAGGACGAGTTGCGCGGCATGGACACCTCGGCCCTCGTCGGCCACCTCGCCGCCTGGAACTACTTCCAGTCGGTGGAGGGCGCGAACAACAAGAAGTTCGTCCAGGCGTTCAAGGCCTACGCGAAGAAGGCCAATCTCCCGGGCGGCGACAAGCGCGTCACCGACGACCCCATGGAGGCGGGCTACTTCGGCGTGTACATCTGGAAGCAGGCGGTCGAGAAGGCCAAGAGCTTCGAGGTCGACGCCGTGCGCAAGGCCGTCTACGGCCAGACGTTTGCGGCGCCGAGCGGCACGATCAAGATGCACGAGTACAACCACCACACCTACCGGCCGGTGCTCATCGGCGAGATCATGAAGGACGGCCAGTTCAAGATCATCTCGCGCACCAAGGGCCTCGTCGAGCCGGAGCCGTGGAGCAAGTACACGAGCCCGGACAAGGGCTGCGACTGGGTCAAGCACCAGGGTACCTATCAGAAGAAGGCGTGAGCTACCGCTTCACCGTTCTCCTTTCGCTGGTCGTGTGGCTCGCCGCGGGAGCGGCGGGCCACGCGGCCGCCGCACCCGCCCCGTCCCCCGAGGTCGCCCGCGCGCTGGCCGATCTCACGGGCGACGACACCGACAAGCGCGAGGCCGCCATCACCGTCCTCGGCCAGACGCGCGACCCGAAGTGGATCCAGTTCCTCGGCGCGCTCCGCGACGGCAGCGTCTACGCGCGCACCCGCGCCGGCCGGACCGAGCTGGTGGTCGGCGGCGCGAAGGCCACCCGCGGCGATCAGGACGTCATCGACATTGCGAGCGCCTACGACCGGGAGCCGCTCGGCACGCTGCCACTCGCGGACCTCAAGGAGGTGCCGGCTGACCGGCGGCTCCGGCTCGTGATCAAGCCGTTCCTCGACGCCGACGAGACCCAGGCGCAGCTCGCCAACCCGGATCCCGCCGTGCGCCGGGGCGCCGCGGTGAAGCTCGGAAACCAGGCCGAGGCCGCCGCCGTCCCGGTCGTGGAGGCTGCGCTCAAGAAGGAAGCCGACCGCTGGGTCCGCCATGCGCTCGCCGAGGCGCTGGCGCTGATCCACCTCGCCCACGGCGGCCCGGAGCAGCGAGCCGCGGCGGCGCGGACGCTCGGCGATCTCCACTCGGAGAGCGCGGTCCCCGCGCTCCAACGGCTCGCGGCGGACCCGGGCGCCTCGCCGGGCGCGCGGGGCGCCGCCGTGCAGGCGATCCGCGGCATCGAGCGCTGGGGCCTCCTGACGAGGACCGTCGAGACGATCTTCCAGGGCGCCTCGCTCG
>JBGPIS010000368.1:0-3125 GCA_041484965.1 Methylomirabilia bacterium | reverse complement strand
GGTCGCGCTTCGCTCAGTGCGTGTTGCCGACGGCGAGGTTCGCCGCGAGGTAGCAGAGAAAGGCGGTCTTCGGATCGAGCGCGCCCTTCTTGTACTTCCAGCTTGCGATGACTTTGTCTTCGAGCACGGCCATCGGTGTCCTCCCCTTGTCCGATTAGTGTCCCACGCTGATGCCGACCGGCTGGGCGACGCGGATTGCCGCGTACGTCTTCGCCCTGGCCTCCACCGGCTTCGACTCGATCATCGACGAGGCTCCGTGGCGGCCCAGGCGCGGTCAGCGCTGGAGGTACTGGTTCTCGAGGTACTGCGTGATGTCGACGACGCGGCTCTCGTTGAGGTGGAGGCGCCAACCCTGGGGATACAGCCACACCTCGGTCGGGTTGTTCGCCTTGATGAGCGGCCAGAAGCCGCGTGCGAGCTTCTCGATCTCGGCGGCGTCCTTCGTGGCGAGCACCGGGGCGCCGAGGAGGAGCAGGACCTGGTCTTTCGACATGCCGACCGTCACCTGGCGAACGAACCGGAAGGTCTGCACGTCAGCCGAGTTGGCGACCTGCGGGTTTTGGGCGAGGTACCGGGAGAGGCGCACGTCCATCTGGTCTTCCCACTGGCGCTTCTCCTCGAAGCTCGGCTCGTGCCCGGTCGTGAGCATCACCATGGCCGTCCAGATCTCCTCGGCGGTGGGTCCGTGGATCGCCCGCTTTTCGAGCGTCGTGATCTGCGCGCACGCGGCGAGCGCGACCAGCAGCGCGGCGGCGAGGGGTGCCGAACGTCTCACGTGCTGGATCATATCAGGGCCGACTCCAGGACGATGCCGCGATCGATGGCCCGCGCCACCTGGCCGAGCAGCCGGGCCGTCTCGACCGGCACCTCCGGGCTCTCGGCGAGCTGGCGAAGCAGGTCGATGAGCCGCCGCAGCGCGCGGATCAAATCCCCCTCGTGGCCGCCGAACGACTCCTCCACGATCCCCGTCCAGTCGTCGTCGCCGGAGGCCCAGCGGAACACCGCGGGCATGAAGCCCGCGTGGACGACCACGGGCATCGGAAGGTGGCGCTGGCGCTGCGCTTCGTGCACCGTGTCGGCGAGGCCGCCGAGCTCGGCGAGCCGGCGCTTGAGCTTCGGGCGCTTCTTGAGGAACTCGCGCGCGATCGCCGCGTCGCCCGACCGCGACTGCTCCATGAGCGTCGAGCACATGGCGGCGGCCTCCGCGGCCGTGAGGTCGGCGAAGATCCCGCGGAAGACACTCTCGGCGACGAGCAGCTCGTTGTCGTGCCGGAGGCTGGCGATCAGCCGCCCGCGCGCCTCGAGCCGCCGATCGCGCACGGCGCCGAATTGCTCGAGCGTCTCCACGACGTTCAGGAACTCCTGCCAGTACGCGCCGCGCACCTGCTCGAGCGTGCGCCGGCGCGCGCCGAGCCGCTCGCTGACGCCTTCGAGCTCGCGCCACTCGCGATCGCACTTCGGGAGCGCGCCCCACGGGCACCGATGGCACTCGATGGCGGCGAGCAGCGCGGCGGGCCCGCGCTCCCGCTCGCGCTCCACCAGCTCCGCGACCGCGAGCTGCCCGAGCTGGTCAGCCAGCTGGCGGAGCCCGCGCCCGTCGCGCCCGCGGTCGCGCGGGACGTGGAGCGGCGGCGTGGCCCAGAAGACGCGCTTCACGACCCCGCTCTTCACACGCACCACGGCGCCGTGGGGCAGGAGCGCGTCGAACAGCACGCGGTGGCCGCGCACGGAATGGACGCCGAGGATCATGGCGAGGCTCGGCGCGCCCTTGCGCCGGACCAGCGCGAGGCGGCCCGGCTCGGCGTCGACGAAGCTCCGCTCGCCGCGACGCGCCCCGTGCCCGAACGCCTGGCGCCGCGCCTCGGCCTCCTGCCGCGCGCGCCGGTAGCGGCCGACGCGCTGGAAGTCGCCGCACGGCGCCTCGTACCGCTTCACCTCGGCGAGGGCGGCCTCGAGGCTCCGGACCTCGGCCTCCATCTCACGGATGCGCGTGAGGTTCTGGTACTGGCCGAAGGAGGACTCGATCCGGCGGCGCAGGGCGTCGGGCTCGGCGCCCGTCCCGAGCAGGAGCGCCGCCGAGCCGTAGCCGAGCTTGAACTGGCTCTCGATCGGCTCGGCCGCGCCGTCGACGACGTGCAGGACCGACTCGACGCCGTCGCGGGCGTCGAGCGCGATGATGCACTCCCCTTCGGCGTCGATGCCGCGGCGCCCGGCCCTCCCCGCCATCTGGGTGAGCTCGTTGTGGGAGAGGGAGCGGAAGCCGCGGTCGCTGCGCTTGGTGAGCCCCTGGAGCACGACCGCCCGCGCCGGCATGTGGATGCCGAGCGACATCGTCTCCGTGGCGAAGACGACCTTGCAGAGGCCGCGCTCGAAGAGCGTCTCGATCAGCCGCTTGAGGCCCGGCAGGATGCCCGCGTGGTGCATGGCGACGCCGATCCTGAGCCCCTGGAAGACCGACTGGGAGAGCGCCGACTCGCCGAGGGTCGGGCTCTCCTGCAACGCCTCGTTGATCGCGCGGTCCACCTCGTCCTGCTGCTCGACGGCGAGGAGGCTCTGGCCGTCGGCGACGACGTCCTGCATCGCGCGCTCGCAACCGGCGCGGCTGAAGATGAAGTAGATCGCCGGCAGCCACCGGCGCGTCGCGAGCCCCTCGATCAGCACCGTCGGGTCGACGACGCGGCGCGTGTACCCGCGGCCACGGTCGTCCGGGCCACGCGACTCGTCGCCGACGACGCGCGCCTTCCCGCGGCGCACGAGAGCGAGCTCGTGGATCTCGCCCGCGAGGTCGGCGAGCGCGTACCGGAGCGGCACCGGCCGGTGCGGATGGTAGATGGGGAGGATCGGCCGGTGGACGATCGAGATCCAGTCGGCGATCTCCTTGACGTTCGCCACGGTGGCCGACAGGCCGACGAGGATCACGTCCTTCGGCGCGCCGATGATGATCTCCTCCCAGACCGTGCCGCGCCCCTCGTCGCCCATGTAGTGGCACTCGTCCAGCACGATGTAGCGGAGGTCCTCGAGCCCCGAGCCGTAGAGCGCGTTGCGGAGGATCTCGGTCGTCATGACGAGCACGCGGGCGCGCGGATTCACCTTGACGTCGCCGGTGAGGATGCCGACGTGCTCCT
>JBGPIS010000367.1:0-3166 GCA_041484965.1 Methylomirabilia bacterium | reverse complement strand
CCTGGCGGCGGCGCTCGTGGTGGCGGGGCTCGGCGTCATCGCGACGCGGCCCGGGCGCGACGAGCGCGGGTGAGCGCATGAGCGCCGGGTTCTCCCGCGTGGACGGCCTCTCCCGCGTGGACGGCTGCGAGCTCTGCCGCGCCGAGAAGATCACGCCCTGGTATCACGAGGACGAGATCTGCTGGATCGCCGAGTGCGACATCTGCGAGGTGCCGATGGTCGTCTGGCGCTACCACGGCACCGCGCCCCCCGACGCGCACGTGGCGCACATGCACGAGCGCCTGCGCGAGGCCGCCGCGGCGCGGCTCGGGGAGTTCTGGGTGGACGCTCACATGCGCAACATCCCCGACCACTGGCACGCCCACGCGCGGCCGAGCGGCGGCTTCTTCGGTCACGGCTTTCGGCGTAGGATCGCGCCATGAACAAGCCCCTGGCGCTCGCCCTGCTCGCGGCTGGCTGCGCCATGTCGCCGGCCACTCCGGCGCCGCCGGCCGCCTCGCCGCCCGAGCTGATCGCGCTCCGCCACTTCTTCGCCAGCCGGGAGTCCAACTGGGGCTATCGCGTGTCGCCGGACGGCACGCGACTCGGGTGGATTGCCTCCCATGGGGGCCGGAGCACCGTGCACTTCCGCACGCTCGGCGTGGACGACATTCGTCCGATCGACACGCACTCGCGGCGCACCGTCTTCGAGTTTGCGTGGGCGGCCGACAGCCGCCGGATCCTGTATCTGCAAGATCAGGACGGCGACGAGAACTATCACGTGTACCTCACTTCGATCGAGCGCCCGGACGATCGGCCCGTGGACCTCACACCGGCGCCCGGCAGTCGCGCCTGGATCGCTCGGGTGATGCGCTCCGATCCGAGCCACGTCGTCATCGCCTGGAACAAGCGCGACCGGGCGCTCTTCGACCTGTACCGGGCGAACCTCGACACCGGCGAGCAGACGCTGATCGCCGAGAACCCGGGCGACGTCATTGACTGGCTCACGGACTGGGAGGGCCGCCCACGCGCGCGGATCCGCCGCCTCAGTCCCAGCGAGCGCGCGCTGGAGGTCCTGCGCGAAGGCCGCTGGGTCGAGCTCCAACGCCTCGATCTCGAGGAGTTCAACGTCCAGATGCTCGGCGTCACGGCGGACGACCGCGGGCTCTGGCTCCTGTCGAGCCGCGGGCGCGACCGGCTCTCGCTTGTCCGCGTGGACCTCGCGACGGGGGCGGAGACGCTCGTGCACGAAGACCCCCGGCGCGATCTCGAGTGGGCGATCATGAGCGAGCGGAGTCGGTCGCCCGTCGCCGTCGTCACCTACCCCGGCCGCCAGGCGATCCACTTCTTCGACCCGACGCTCGAGGCCGATCTGCAGATCCTCCGGCGAGAGGTGCCGACGGGTCTCCACATCTCCGGCTTCGGAGCCGACGAGCGTCTGGTGACCGCTCAGGTGTTCACGGAGAAGGGCTACGAGAACTATCTGGTGGACCGCCGGACGAAGGAGCGGCGCTTTCTCGGCCGCCACCAGATGGTCCAGTTCGCCGACGCGCTCGCCACCACCGAACCCATCGCGCTCACCGCTCGCGACGGCGTCCGGCTCCACGGCTATCTCACCCGGCCTCCCGGCTACGTCGCGCCGGGACCGATGGTGCTCCTCGTCCATGGTGGGCACTGGTTCCGCGACTACTGGGGCTACAGCAGCGTCGTCCAGTTCCTCGCGAACCGCGGTTACGTGGTCCTCCAGGTGGACTACCGAGGCTCGACCGGCTACGGCCGAGCCTTCCGCGAGCTGGCGGTGGGCGAGTACGCCGGCAAGATGCACGACGATCTGATCGACGCCGTCCGCTGGGCCGTCATGGCAGGCGTCGCCGACCCAGCCCGCGTGGCGATCTACGGCGCCAGCTACGGCGGCTATGCCAGCCTCGTCGGCATGACCTTCACGCCGGACGCGTTCGCGTGCGGCGTGGCGATCGTGGGCATCTCGAATCTGGTGACCTTCTATGAGACGGTGCCGCCCTACTGGAAGCTCGGGGTCATGCCGCTCCTCCACAAGTACGTGGGCGATCCCGCCCGCCCCGAGGACCGCCGGCGGCTGGAGGAGAAATCGCCGCTCTTCAAGGCGCACCAGGTCCAGCGGCCCCTGCTCATCATCCACGGCGCGAAGGACGCGCGCGTCAACGTCCGCGAGTCCGAGCAGATGGTGGCCGCGCTCACACAGGCCGGTAAGGACGTGCGCTACGTCGTCTTCCCCGACGAGGGCCATCGCCGCGACTACGGCAACTGGCGGAACGCGCTCCGCCACTACTCGGAGGTGGAGGACTTCCTCGCCGGCTGCCTCGGCGGGCGAACATCCGGGCAGGCGAGACGCTAACCGCCCGGGCTCAGCCTCTCGACTGCGCGTGCATCTCCCGACGGGCCATGACCGCCGCCCTGTAGCCGAGGAGCAAGGGGTGGGGCTTGGCCGCCGTCGAGCGGGCCTGCGGCAGGAACAGGGTCGCCAGGAAGAACGGGTGCGCCGGAATTTCGACGATCCTGATCTCGCCCGCGCCACCCAGCCCGCTCACCCGGAGCCCGCCGGCCTCGAGCCGGCCGCGGTAGTCCGGGTTGACGCCGTAATTGCAGTAGTAGTCCTCGCTCGCCTCGGCGGCGCCGTAGAGTTGCGCAGCGAGGGTGGCGGGGAGAACGGTCACCGTCTGCTGCTGCCCGACGAGCGAGCACGCGAGCGGCGTGACGACAAGGCGCTCGGCATCGGGGCTCGTCTCGGCGTGGTCCGCGTCTCGGAACCCGAGAACGTTGCGCGCGAACTCGACGATCGCGTGCTGGAAGCCGCCTCAGGTGCCGACGAGGGGAACGCCCCGCTCGCGCGCGTAGCGGATCGCCGAGAGCGCCCCGTCCATGCTGCGGTACGGGCTCGCCGGCGCGATCCAGAGACCAGCGCAGGCGCCGAGCCGCGCCGCGGGCTCATCCCCGATCGCGTCCGTCGCGATCCACGCGAAGCGGAGCCCGAGGTGGTCGAGCGCGCTGTTCGTGAGGAGGTGCGTGCGGTTCTTCGCGTTGAAGTCGCCAACGATGCCGATGAGGGCGCTCATCTTGGCCGACATCCTAGCACGCCCGCTTGGCGAGGGCGCGGAGCCGCGCCGCCGCCTCCACGAGCCCGCCCGGCAGCAGCAGCACGATCGCGATG
>JBGPIS010000366.1:0-3178 GCA_041484965.1 Methylomirabilia bacterium | reverse complement strand
GGAGCAGTTCGAGCGCCAGTACATCCTGCGCGTGCTCGAGCGCGTCGGCTGGAACGTGAGCCGCGCCGCCCGCCTGCTGGGCGTCCACCGCAACACCGTGCTCGCCAAGCTCTCCGCCTGGGGGATCCAGCGCCCCTCGAGCGCCGACGGGCGCAGCCTCTCGCTCTAGCCGCCGGCTCGGCTCCCGGCGATCAGCGCGTACATGACGCGCCAGAGCGCGAAGAAATCGCGCGCGTCCCGCCCGCCCGCTCTGCCGCCGCTCTCCACGTGGTCCATGACGCCGACGAGCAGCAGCGTCGTGAGCGAAGGGCGCGCCGCCGCCAGGCGTAGGCTCTCGGTGTAGGGGACCGCCGGGTCCCGGTACCCATGGATCAGCACGAGGCGCCCGGGGATCTCGCCCGCGACGCGCAGGGGCGAGAGCGCGTCGAGATAGCCGTGGAGCTCCGGCGAGAGGGCGGCGAGGGCCCGCGCGGCGCGCTCGGGGTCGGCCGACTCCAGCTCGGTGCGGGTCGTTGGATTTAGCAGGTCGGCGTTGGCCCTGACGAAGGCGCGCACCAGACCCGGATCGTGAGTGACGCTGCCGCGCGTGTCACCGTACTCGTAGCGTCCGGTCAGCCAGAACGTGAGGAGCTCGAAGGCCGAGGCATAGCCGCCGAGGCTCACGACGGCGTTCACGCGGTCGCGCACGCCCGGGTCGGCGGCCGCCACGAGCGCCGGCCCTGAGCCCACGCTGACGCCCAGGACGATCGTCGGCCCCGGGCGCGCGGCGAGCGTCGCCACCACCACGGTGACGTCGTCGGCGCGCAGGCGGCCGCGCGTGAGCCCGGGGATCGTCGGCACCGCCACGTCGAAGCCCGCGCGCGCGAGGAGCTCCGCGGCCTCGCGGGCGCGCGCGTCGTTCTTGCCCTCGGGCGTGAAGCCGTGGACGAGAACCAGCGGCCGGCCACGACGGAGCCCCGTGGAGCGATATTGATCGACCTGGGCGCCCGGCACGGCGAGCGGCGCGCGCGTCGGCGCCCACGTCAACGCGGACAAGGGCGCGAGCCGCCCCTGACTCAGGAACTCGGCCAGGAACGCGCCGGCGACCACCAGGGACCAGCCGGCCTGCGCGACGGGGACGACGAGGAGGGCGGCGACGAAGAGAGCGGCGAGCCGGACTACTACTTGCGGTTGACGCACGTCACGAGGCGCCACCCGTTGAACATGTTCGCCCGCGTCACCCGCTCAGGCTCGAGGCCGACCTCGGCGAGGAGCGGCTCGAGCGCGAGGTTCGACTTCCAGCCGAGCCGCGTGCAGACCGGCGCGACGAGGTCCTCGAGCCAGCCCGTGAACCGGCGCTGGCTCCTGAAGTGGCTCAGGATGACGATGACCCCGCCCGGCTTCACCACGCGGCGCATCTGACGCAGCACCGCGACGGGATCGGGCACCGCGGAGATCGTGTAGGTCGCGACCGCCTTGTCGAACTCGTTGTCGCCGAAGTCCATGGCCGTGGCGTCCATGACCTTGAGCGTCACGTTCGGCATCGTGAGCGTCTGCACGCGCTCGACGGCCTTGTCGAGCATCTCCTGGGAGAGGTCGATGCCGGTCAGCTGGCAGGTGGCCGGATAGAGGGGCAGGTTGAGCCCGGTCCCGATGCCCACCTCGAGGACGGAGTCGCTCCGCTGGAGGTCGAGCTGCCTGACGGCCGCCGCGCGGCCCGGGGCGAAGATCCAGTCGAAAATGAAGTCGTAGACGGGGGCGTACAGCTCGTATGCGCGCTGGACCTGCCTCTTCCCCAACGCCGCGTCCACTCAGGACCCTCCAGGGTCTTGGATTTGAGGCCGGCCAACCGCAGATGAAATCCCGGGCATTCTACCTGGCGGCGACAGGCGTTGCCAAGAGGCTACTGGGCTCAGAGCAGGAACTGGATCAGGATGGTCGCCAGGCCCAGAAACGAAAAGAATCCACAGACATCCGTGAAGGTCGTGATGATCACGCTGGACGCGATCGCGGGGTCGATCCGAAAGGCCTTGAGCGCTAAGGGCACGAGCGTGCCGACCACGGCGGCGACGATCATGTTGAAGACCAGTGCCAAGCCCAGAATCAGCGACAGGAGCACCTGCCCCTTCCAGAGGTAGGCGATCGCGGCGATGACCACGCCGTTGGCGACGCCCGTCATGAAGCCGAGCCAGATCTCCTTCAAGAGCACGCGCCGCAGCACGCTCCCCGTCATGTCCCCGAGCGCGATACCACGGACGACGATGGTCGCGGTCTGGGTGGTGCCGATGCCGCCCATGGAGGCGACGATCGGCATGAACACCGCGAGGGTCGCCAGCGCCCGGATGGACGACTCGAAGAGGCCGATGACCGAGGCGGCGAGGACGGCGGTCCCGAGGTTGATGAGCCGCCACACGAGCCGTCTCATGAACACCGCCCGTGCCGGGTCGAGCACCGTCTCGTCGCCGGCGACGCCGCCGAGGCGCTGGATGTCCTCGGTCGCCTCCTCGCGGAGGACGTCGAGCACGTCCTCCACGCCGATCGTGCCGAGGAGCCGGCGGCTCGCGTCCACGACGGGGATCTGGATCAGGTTGTAGTGCTGGACCAGGCGCGCCACCTCCTCCTGGTCGGTGTCCACGGTGACGCTCTCCACGTCCTCCGTGCGGATCGCTCGGATCGGCGTCTCGGGCTCGGCCGCGAGCAGGCGGTGGAGCGGTACGAGCCCGACCAGGTGGTCGTGGTCGTCGACGACGTAGACGTAGAAGGCGCTGTCGCCCGTCTTGGCCTTGCGGATGTGCTCGAGCGCCCGGGCGACCGACGCCCGCTCGTGCACGGCCACGAAGTCTTGCGACATGAGGCGGCCCGCGGTGCCCTCGCGGTACTCGAGGAGCTCCTGGACCTCCTCGGCCTTCTTCTCCTCCATGAGGTCGAGGATTTCATCGGCCTGCGCCTTCGGGAGCTCCTCGACCACGTTCGCGACCTCGTCGCTGGGCATGCGGTCGAGGGCGCGGGAGACCTCGGCCTCGTCGAGGGAGCCGACCAGCTCGCGCAGGACCGGATCGTCGAGCTCGGAGAGGACGGCGCCGGCGTGCTGGGGGGTGAGCAGCCGGAACACGCGCACCTGATCCTCGACCGGGAGCTCGCGGATGACCCGCGAGAGGTCGGCGGGGTGGGCCTCATCGAGGACGTCGGCGAGCCGCTT
>JBGPIS010000365.1:0-3191 GCA_041484965.1 Methylomirabilia bacterium | reverse complement strand
GCGCCGAAGGTCGAGCGCTGCTTGGCGTGGGCGATCGCCATCCGGTGCGCCGCGACGGCGACGCCCAGATTGCACGCCGAGTACGGGAAGCGCTGCTTGACCAGGAGATCGAACGCCAGGTCGAGGCCCTGGCCCTCCCGGCCGATGAGGCTCTCACCGGAGATCTCGCAGTCCTCGAAGACGACGTCGTTGGGCACGGACGCCGTGCGGATCGTGCGGATGTTCCGCGCGGTGAAGCCCGGCGTGCCCTGCTCGACGATGAAGCAGGAGATGCCGCCCCGGCCCTTGGCCTTGTCCGTCCGCGCGAAGACCACGCCCCAGGGCGCGTCGTGGGCGCGGGAGATGAAGACCTTGCGTCCGTTGAGCACCCAGCGATCCCCGCGCTTCTCGGCACGCGTCTGGATGGCGCCGGCGGGGTCGGAGCCGCCCGAGGGCTCGGTGATGGCGAAGAAGGTCTCCCACCCCTCGCGGATCGTGGGCACCGCGTACTTGGCGATCTGCTCCTTGCTCCCGGCCCAGATCGCGGGCGGCGGGTAGCGGCCGAAGACGCCGCAGCCGGTGTTGTAGAGCCCCATCCGGTGCTGCGCCATCGCCTCGAGGAGGACGCACATCGAGAACGTGTCGAGCCCGCCGCCGCCGTACTCCTCCGGCGCGCCCAGCGCCCAGAGCCCCGCCGCCTTGGTCGTGGCGGAGAGGCGCGCGAAGTCCACATGAGGGATGTCGGGCGCGTCCGGGTCGAGGCGCTGCTCGAGCGGGATGATCTCGTCCTGGATGAAGCGGCGCACCTGCGTGCGCAGAACGCGCAGCTCTTCCGGAAGCGTAAAGCCTGGAAAGCCCGTCATGCGCGGGGATGATACCATCGGCCCGCCATGCCGGATGAAGTCCTCTCGACCGTCGCCGACGGCATCGCCACCCTGACGCTCAACCGCCCCGACAAGCGCAACGCGATGAACATGGCCCTCCTCGCCGCGCTGCGCGAGGGCTTCGACGAGCTCGACCGGCGCCAGGACGTCCGCGTCGTCATCCTGCGCGGCGCGGGTCCGGCCTTCTGCGCCGGCATGGATCTTCGCGAAATGGACGCGCGCGGCGGCGCGCCCGTGGACGGCGACAGCGCGGTGATCCCGGTGCTCCAGCGCGTGGAACGCTCCCGCCACCCGACCATCGCCATGGTCCAGGGCGACGCGCTCGCGGGCGGCCTGGAGCTCGCGCTCCACTGCGACCTGCGCGTCGCCGCCGACGTCGCCCGCTTCGGGATGCCGCTCGCGCGCATCGGCCTCGTCGTGCCCTTCACGCTCGGCCAGAAGATCGTCGAGATCGTCGGGCCGGCGCACGCGCGCCAGATTCTCTTCACGGGCCGCCCGATCGGCGCGCGCCGCGCGTGGGAGATCGGCATGATCCACGAGGTCGTCCCCGCCGCGGACCTCGAGCGCGTCACCGACGACCTCGCCCGGGCCATCGCCGACAACGCCCCGCTCTCGCTCGCGGGGATGAAGGCCGTCGTCCTCCGCGCGCGCTCGTCCCGCGCCGAGATCCCCCACGAGGACCTCGACGCGCTCGCGCGGCGCGCGCGTCAGAGCGCCGACGCGAGCGAGGGCCGGCGGGCGATGCTGGAGAAGCGCAAGCCCGTCTTCCGAGGCGAGTAGCCGGGGGGAGGGCGCGCTCTTTTAGGGATCCCGATGATGGACGAGGACTCTGGCGATGCGTCCGTCGGCGTCGAGCTCCATGACCTCGACTTGAAGCCCGCGCACGCTGCTCCGACAATAGACCGCCACCGAGTTCACGCCGGCGAAGACATCGAGCAGCTCGAATTTCGGGTCTGGTGCGCCCGCCAGCGCCTTCGCGAAGTAGGCGCGCAGCGCGTGCTTGCCTCGCACCGTTCCCACCGGATCGCCCAGCACTTTCGTCACGAGAAGTGACGTGAGCTCGACCGACTCGGCATAGTGAGAGAGAATCGTCTCGAGGTCACGACTCATGATCTCCCCGCTGCCGGAGCGCTTCGAGCGCCGGCGGTCGATAGCCGAGCGCGCGCTGTGCGGGCGGCGCCTGCTAGCTAACGGGTCAGCGGCTGGTGATCAGCCCCCGCCGGGGCTGGCAACCCGCGCGCCGACTCTTCCGACTCGGTCGTGAGCCGCGCGCAGTGTCGCTCGAGCCCATCGAGGACGAAGCGCGTGTGCTTGCGGAAATGGAGAAAGAGCGCCATCAGATGGACGGCAGCCTCGAAGTTCCGCGGCCGCGTGACGAGCACGGCCACGACGGTACGCCAGAAGTGCCAGGCCGTGCCCCACCCGAATCCGAGCCGCCAGATCACGATACCGAGCGCGGTGATCTCCGTCCAGCGTCCCTTTGTCGATCCGAGCTGCTTGGGCCGCCGTCGGAGCCTGCGGGCGAGCGTCCGCACCCGCCCGAAATAGCGCGGCGGGGAGTACAGGCGGCGCAGGATCGAGGCGTAGTCTTCGAGAATCTCAGCGCGCGGCCGCGATGGCGTGAAGTTCAGTCCACTCGTGGCCTGATCCGCATCGCCGGGCCGCAGTACAGAATAGCCGTCGGGCAAGCGTCCCGCCCGAGCCAGCCGGCGCGTCAGCTGAGTATGCGGGAGCGCTGTGAGCAGCCCCACCATCGCCATCGAGATCCCCGTGGCTTCCACGCACTCCACGATGGCCTCCGCCGCCGCCCGCGTCTCGCCGTCGAACCCGAGGATGAAGCCGGCGGTCACGACCATGCCGTGCGCGTTGAGGCGGTGGACACTCTCCACGATGGGCTGGCTCGTGTTCTGCTTCTTCTGGGTCCGGATCAAGAGCTCCTTGTCGGGCGTCTCGATGCCGACGAAGACATAACGAAAGTCCAGCGCTTCCATCATGCCGAGCAGCTTCGGATCGTTCGCGAGGTTGATGGTCGCCTCGGTGCTGAAGTAGAAGGGAAAGCCGTGCTGCCGGCTCCACGTCAGCAGCTCGGGCAAGCACGCCATCACGGCCTTCTTGTTGCTGATGAAATTGTCGTCCACAAAATCCACGTGCCCTCGGTAGCCCAGCGCGTAGAGGCAGTCCAATTCGTGGAGGATCTGCTGCGGGGTCTTCGTGCGGGGCTTGCGGCCGTAGAGCTCGATGATGTCGCAGAACTCGCAGTTGAACGGGCAGCCTCGGGAGAACTGGATCCCGATGTGCAGGTACTTGTCGAACTCCAGCAAGTCGAAG
>JBGPIS010000364.1:0-3194 GCA_041484965.1 Methylomirabilia bacterium | reverse complement strand
GCGAGCAGCGTGGCCGGGAGATCGCGGACCCGTCCGAGCAGCTCGTCCAGCGTGGGCAGGGTTGTCGGCACCTGGATCGTCGCGAGCGCGCGACCGTTGACCGCCGGCCGGAAGGGCGCCGTGCCGCGCACGTCACTGGCATAGCGGAGGCCGAGCTCCTCCTGGATGGCGAGCGCCTCGTTGGAAATCCGCCAGCCCGGCGCCGCGCTCGCGCCCGGCCTGACGCCGAGCGCGGCCTCGAACGCCTGCGCCGCGCACCCGAGCTCGGCGCGGATGGCCGCCGCCGGCAGCCGGTGGACCCGGTCCTGCCAGCGCACGTGATCCCAGCCGTGGGGGGCAACCTCGTGGCCCTCGCCGGCGATCTCGCGCAGCAACGCCGGCAGGCCCGCGCCGACGAGGCGCGGCGGCAGCAGCGTGCCCGAGAGGAGCGTGCGGACGCCGTAGAGCCTGAGCGCGTTGGTCCGCCACATCTTCACGAGGAAGCCCGGCCGGAACGCGCGCCGGATCGCGAGCCCGGAGCGGTCCGGCCCCATCGTGACGAAGAACGAGGCGCGCGTCCCGGTCCGGCGGAAGAGGTCGAGCAGCCGCGGCACCCCCTCCTCGAGCCCCCGCCGTGTGTCCACGTCCACACGCAACGCTACTGTCGTTTGAACCATTCGATGGTCCGGGCGAGCCCTTCATCGAGGGGCACCTCGGCGCGCACGCCGAGCAGCTCGTGCATGCGGCGCACCGACGGCACGCGGCGCGGGATGTCCTCGTAGCCCCTGTCGTAGACCGCTTCCTGCGGCACGAAGATCAGCCGCGAGGGCGAGTCGGCGATGCGGATCATCCGCGACGCCAGGTCGCGGATGGAGACTTCCTCCTCGGAGCCGACGTTGATCGCCTGCCCCTCCGCCTCGGGCCGCACGCCGGCGGCGACCGTCGCACGCACGGCGTCGTCCACGTAGGTGAACGTCCGCGTCTGCGCTCCGTCGCCGATCACCGTGAGCGGCTCGCCGCGGAGGAGCTGTCCCATGAAGATCGTGACGACGCGGCCGCGATCCATCTGATCGAGGCGCGGCCCGTAGACGTTGAAGTAGCGGAGCACGACGACCGGCAGCCCCATGCGGGCGAAGGCGAAGCAAAGATGCTCGCTGGCCGCCTTCGACGTCGCGTAGCACCAGCGGTCGATCCGCGTCGAGCCGAGGACGCGATCGCTGTCCTCGTCGAACGGGACGGCCGGGTTGCGGCCGTAGATCTCCGACGTCGAGCTGAACACGACCTTCTTCTGGTGCTGGAAGGCGGCGGTCAGGACCTCCTGGGTGCCGTTGATGTTGACGGTCAGCACCTGGTAGGGATCGCCGACGTAGTGCTCGACCCCCACCACGGCCGCCAGGTGGTACACGAGATCGGCCCACGCGATGAGGCCTTCGAGGATGTTGCGGTTCAGGACCGATTCCCGGATCACGCGGAAGCGCGGGCTCGCGCGGAGATGGCGGACCTTCGTGTCGGCCGCCGGGTCGAGCACCGTGACCTCGTCGCCCCGGTCGAGCCACGCCTCGGCGAGATGAGAGCCGACGAAGCCCGTCCCGCCCGTGATCAGGATCTTCACGCGGCCCCCGGCAGCGCCGCCCCCGGGTGGAGGCCGCGGCTGAGCGCCCAGACGTCGGCAGGCTCTTCGGCGACTCCGGCGCTCTGGATCCGCCGCAGCAACAGGACGCCCTGCCCCGTGGACACGGCGACGCCCTCGGCGGGACGGATGTCCAGGAGCGTGCCGGGCGCCGCGACGAGCGCGCTGTCCGACAGGACGGAGCCGGCCCAGAGGTAGAGCCGAGCGCCGCCGTCCCCTGCGAACGCGCCGGGGTACGGATGCGTCACGGCACGGATCATGTCGGCGATCCGCCGGGCGGGCCAGCTCCACTCGACGCGCCCATCCGCCGGGCGGCGGCGCGGGAAGGCGGTGGCCCGCGCGTGGTCCTGGGCCCGGCGCTCCGCAGTGCCGGCGAGAACCGCGGGGTATCCATCGAGCAGCAGGTCCACGCCCACCTTGACCATGCGTCGGTAGAGCGTCGCGGCCGTGTCCTCCGGGTCGATGTCGAGCGCCTCCTGGGCGACGACGTCGCCGGCGTCCGCCTCGGCCGTCATGTGATGCAGGGTGACGCCGGTGCGGGACTCCCCGTTCACCAGCACCCAGTTGACCGGGGCGCGACCGCGGTACTTGGGGAGCAGCGAGCCGTGCAGGTTCAGCGCCGCGATTCGCGGCAGCGCCAGGAGTGGGGCGGCGAGGAGCCGGCGGTACCAGACGGAGAGGATCAGATCGGGCGCGAGCGCCCGGAGCGGCTCCACGAGCCCCGGCAGGTTGGGCGACGGCGGCGCGAAGAGGGGCAGCCGGTGCATGCGCGCGATGTCGGCGACAGACTCGAACCAGTCGCCTTCTGCCGGGTCGTCGGCGTGGGTGACGACGGCGACGACCCGTTCGCCACGCGCCAGCAGCGCCTCGAGCGCGCGGGCGCCGAAGGTGTGGTAGGCGAAGACCGCCCAGCGCGCGCCACTCACTCGAGCACCTCGCTGATCACGTACCGCGGCCGCTTGCGCACTTCCTGGTAGATCCGCCCGACGTACTCGCCGATCAGCCCTAAGGCGAGGATCTGGAGACCGACCAGGAAGAAGAGGATCGCGAACAGCATGACCACGCCCGGGATCCTGGGACCCATGAGCACGCGCCGCAAGGCGAGGGACACCGCGAAGGCGATGCCCAGGAGGGACACGAGGATCCCGGTGAGGCTGACGACCTGGATCGGGAGCAACGAGAAGCCCGTCATGAGGTCGAAGTTCAGTCTGAGCAGGCGGAGGAGGCCGTAGCGCGACCTGCCGTGCTGGCGCGGACCATGGTCCACGGCAACCTCCGCCACCGATGTCGCGAAGGTGTTCGCGAGCGCCGGGATGAAGTGCGACACGCCGTCGCAGGCCAGGATCTGGTCCACGACCGAGCGCTTGTAGGCCCGGAGCATGCACCCGTAGTCGTGCATCGGAACGCCGACGACGGCCGAGGTCACGCGGTTCACGACCCAGGAGGCGAGACGACGGAACAACGGATCGCGGCGGCTCACCCGCCGCCCACCGACCACGTCCACGCCGTCGGTGAGCGCCGCCAGGAGGCGCGGGATCTCCTCGGGTGGGTTCTGGAGGTCGGCGTCGAGCGTGACGACGACGTC
>JBGPIS010000363.1:0-3199 GCA_041484965.1 Methylomirabilia bacterium | reverse complement strand
TTCCAACGACTCGATCTCCTCGCGTCCAAGGAACGTGAAGTACTTGAGGAAGCCGACGACGTCCGCGTCCGCGGTATTGAGCCAGAACTGGTACATCTCGTAGGGCGACGTCCGCATGGGGTCGAGCCACACGGTGCCGCTTTCGGTCTTGCCGAACTTCGTTCCGTCTGCCTTCGTGACCAGCGGCAGCGTCAGGCCGAATGCCGTCGCGCCCTCGATCCGCCGGATGAGATCAGTCCCGGCGGTGATGTTCCCCCACTGGTCGCTCCCGCCGAGCTGCACCGTGCACCTGTGCTTCCGGAACAGCGACAGGAAGTCGAAGGCCTGCAGCACCTGATAACTGAACTCCGTGTACGAGATGCCGGCGTCCGCCCGCCCCATCCGCGCCCGCACCGACTCCCGCGCGAGCATGCTGCCGACCGAGAAGTGCTTGCCGATGTCGCGCAGGAACGGAATGACTTCTAGCTTCGAGAGCCACTCGTAGTTGTCGGCGAGGATCGCGGCGTGCGGACCCACGTGGAAATCAAAGAACCGCTCCACCTGCCGCTTGAGTCGGTCGGCCCACTCCGCGACCTGGTCCTCCGGGTTCAGCGCGCGCTCGCCGACCTTGCCGCTCGGATCCCCGATGAGTCCCGTCCCGCCGCCGATGAGCACGATCGGCCGGTGGCCGGCCAGCTGGACCCGTCGCAGGGCGAGCAGCGGGAGCAGGCTTCCGACGTGCAGGCTGTCCGCGGTGGGGTCGAAGCCGCAGTAGGTCGAGCGCGGCGCCTCGGTGAGATGGGCGTCGAGCTCGCCGAGGCTCGTGACATCGGCGATCAACCCACGCCACTCGAACTCTCCGAGCAAAGGGGATCGCATGCTCTTCTTCATCGGCGACTCGCGACAGCGTCCATTCTACGATGAACGCGAGGATATAATGAAGCGGATGGCCCCCGCGAAGAAGCGACCCCAGGAGCCCCGCCCGAAGCGCTCACGTCTGCGCCGCGGGCTGCGCGGCGCGCTCATCTCGATCGGCGTGCTGGCGCTGCTCGCGGGTTCGGCCGTCGGCGTCGCCGCGCTCTGGGCGTTCGCGATCCTCCCGCGCTCCCTGCCGTCGGTCACCGCGCTCGAGACGCTCCAGCCCATCCAGGGAACCAAGATCTACGACGATAACGACGAGCCGCTCACCGAGCTCCACGTCGAGCGCCGGATCTTCGTGCCGCTGGCCCAGATCCCCCAGACCCTCCGCGACGCGATCATCGCGACCGAGGACCGGCGCTTCTACTCGCACTGGGGCATCGACCCGATCGGCGTCGCGCGCGCCGTCGTGCAGAACTACCGGCGCGGGCGGATCGTCGAGGGCGGTAGCACGATCACGCAGCAGCTCACGAAGGTCCTGTTCCTCACGCCGGACAAGAGCCTCGAGCGGAAGTTGAAGGAGGCGGTCTTGGCACTCGAGCTCGAGCGCCGGTACTCGAAGGATCGGATCCTCGAGATGTACCTGAACCAGGTCTACTTCGGCAACGGCGCGTACGGCGTCGAGGCGGCGGCGCGCACGTATTTCGGCAAGTCGGTATCCGAGCTCAACGTGCGCGAGGCCGCGCTCCTCGCGGGCCTGCCGCGGGCACCGTCGAGCTACTCACCGTTCGACCACGACGAGGCCGCCAGGCGCCGGCGCGAGGTCGTGCTCCGCCGTCTCGTCGAGTACGGCACGCTGAAGGACGACGAGGCGAAGCGGCTGGCGCGCTCCGACCTCGGCCTCATCCCGCCGGAGCGGCGCCGGACCACCGGCCAATATTTCGTCGACTACGTGCAGCAGACGCTCGAGGCGAAGTACGGCGCGGACCTCGTCTTCAAGGGCGGGCTGAACGTGTACACCACGCTCAACCCCGGCATGCAGCTCGCCGCCGAGCAGGCGCTCCGCGAAGGTCTGAAGGCGCTCGAGGGCCGCGCCGCGAAGGCACGCACGGGCGAGCACCCCGAGGGCGCGATCGTCACGATCGAGCCGCAGAGCGGCTACGTGAAGGCGATCGTCGGAGGGTACGACTTCCTCAGGAGCGAGTTCAACCGTGCGGTCCAGGCCAAGCGCCAGCCCGGCTCGGCCTTCAAGCCGTTCGTCTACATCGCGGCGCTCGAGGCCGGGTTCACGCCGGCGACCCGCATCGAGGACGCCCCAGTCTCGTACGCGGTGGGGCCGAACGGCCAGGCGTGGAAGCCCGAGAACTATGACCGGA
The DNA here is from genome assembly GCA_041484965.1 of Methylomirabilia bacterium. GTDB lineage: Bacteria > Methylomirabilota > Methylomirabilia > Rokubacteriales > CSP1-6 > JBGPIS01. Next base: position 986 of record JBGPIS010000363.1, on the reverse strand, counting down.
AGTTCCGGGGGCCTACGACGCTCCAGCAGGCGGTCGAGGACTCGGTGAACGTGGTGACCGTGAAGCTGCAGGAGCGGATCGGGCTCAACAAGACGATCCAGGTCGCCCGCCGGCTCGGCATCTCGAGTCCTCTCGACCTCAACCTGAGCCTGGCGCTCGGCACCTCGGACCTCTCGCTGATCGAGCTCACGTCCGCCTACAGTGCGCTCGCGAACCAGGGCCTGTGGATGCCGCCGGTGACGATCCGCTACGTCACCGACGCCCAGGGCAAGCTCCTCGAGGAACAGGTGCCCGAGGGGCGTGAGGCGGTGGCGCCCGAGACCGCGTACGTCATCACCCACATGCTACGGGGCGTGGTCGAACGGGGCACGGGCCAGGCCGCCAAGGCGCTCGGCCGTCCGATCGCGGCCAAGACGGGAACGACGAACGACTACGCGAACGCGTGGTTCATCGGCTTCACGCCGCGCCTCGCGACGGGCGTGTGGGTCGGCTACGACCGGCCGAGGAGCCTCGGGCGCGACGAGACGGGTTCGCGCGTCGCGGTGCCCATCTGGGTCGCGTACATGGGCAGGATCCTCGGCGACAGCCCGAAAGACGACTTCCCGGTGCCCGACCGGGTCGTGATGCTCCTCGTCGACGAGGATCCGGCGGACGAGTGCGTGCGCCCGGTCCCGATGGCGTTCGTCAAAGGCACGGAGCCGGCGGTCTCGTGCTCCGGCGTCGGCCAGCGCCGGGCGCCCTAGCTCGTCGCCCCTGCCGGGTAGCGCCCGGCCACCGCGGGCCAGGTCGCGCCGTCGAGCAGCTCGCCGAACACCGCCGCCAGCCCCTCGATCGGCACGCGGATCTGCTCCATCGAGTCGCGCTCGCGGATCGTCACCTTCCGGTCTCCCGTCTCGCCCTTCTCGGCATCGCCCACGGTCTGGACGTCCACGGTGACGCAGTACGGCGTGCCGACCTCGTCCTGGCGCCGGTAGAGGCGCCCGATG
>JBGPIS010000362.1:0-3201 GCA_041484965.1 Methylomirabilia bacterium | reverse complement strand
GGGTAAACGTGGGGAAGCGGCACGTCGCGCAGCACGTGGCTCTCGAGGTCCGGCGGGGCCGGGGCGGGGACCCGCTCGATCGTCCGCTGAGCCGGCGCGCGCGCGGCCGCCTGCGGGGGCGCGCTGTCAGCCGGCACGCCGGCGGCCAGCGCCGCCTGCTCCCGCCGCACGCGCTCGACGAGTGCCTCCCGCGTGACGGCCGAGAAGAGCTTGTTGGCGAGGTCGAGTCCCTCCATCGCGTCCTTCGCATAGAGGGTGAGCCCGCCGTACTCCGCGGCGATTCGCGTCGCGGCGAACTTCTTCGTGAGCGCCGCGCCGCCGACGAAGAGCGGGACATCGATGCCGGCCGCCTTGAGGTCCTGCGCGGTCACGACCATCTGCTGGGCCGACTTCACGAGCAGCCCCGAGAGCCCGAAGGCGTCGGGCTTGTGGGCGTGGTAGGCCGCAATCAGCTCCTCGGGCGGCACCTTGATGCCGAGGTTGATCACGCGGTAGCCGTTGTTGCCCAGGATGATCTCGACGAGGTTCTTGCCGATGTCGTGGACGTCGCCCTTCACGGTGGCGAGCACGAGCGTGCCCCGCGTCGCCGACTCGGTCTTCTCCATGAACGGCTCGAGGTGGGCGACCGCGGCCTTCATCGCCTCCGCGGACTGGAGGACCTCGGCGACGATGAGTTGGTTGTCGTTGAAGAGCCGGCCGACCTCGTCCATCCCGCGCATGAGGGCGCCGTTGATGATGTCGAGGGGCCGGGCCTCCTTGAGCTTCTCGTCGAGATCGGCGACGAGCCCGTCCCGGCTGCCCTCGACGATGTAGCGCGCGAGCCGCTCGTCGAGCGACAGCGTGGCCTTCGCCGGCGGCGCCGTCTTCTTCTCCCTGAAGTAGGCGGCGAACGCCGCGATGGGGTCGGCGCCGCGCCAGGAGATCAGGTCCTCGGCGAGCCGCCGCTCCTCCTCCGGGATCGACGGGTAGCGTTCGAGCCGTTCCGTGTTGACGATCGCGTAGTCGAGTCCCGCCTTCGTGCAGTGATACAGGAAGACCGAATTGAGGACCTCGCGTCCCGCCGCGGGCAGGCCGAAGGACACGTTGGAGATCCCGAGGATCGTCTTGCAGTCCGGAAAGCGCCGCTTGATCAGGCGGATGCCCTCGATCGTCTCCACGGCCGAGCCGACGTAGTTCCGGTCGCCCGTGCCCACCGGGAAAACCAGCGCGTCGAAGATGAGATCGCGGGCGGGGACGCCGTACTTCCGTGTCAGGAGATCCCAGCTCCGCTCGGCGATCGCGAGCTTGCGCGCCCGGGTCACCGCCATGCCCTGTTGCTTGTCCTCGTCGATGCAGCCGACGACGACGGCGCCGCCGTACGTCCTGAGCAGGGGCACGACCTTCTCGAACCGCTCCTCGCCGTCCTCGAGGTTGATCGAGTTGACGATGCTCTTGCCCTGGCAGTGGCGCAACGCGAGCTCGAGCACCCGCGCGTCGGTGGAATCGATCATCAACGGCGCCTTCACCTTGCGGGTGATCTGCGCCATGAACCGGTCCATGTCCGCGGCCTCGTCGCGGTCTGGGTTGGCGAGGCAGACGTCGAGGACCTGGGCGCTGCTCTTGACCTGCGCGCGGCCGATCTCGGCCGCCTCCTCGAACTGGTCGGCGACGATCAGCTCCTTGAACCGGCGCGAGCCGATGACGTTGGTGCGTTCGCCGACGAAGAGCGGGCGGTTGTCGTCGGCCGGATAGACGACCTCGACGCCGCTCACGGCCTGCGGCTCCCGCGCGGCGGGCACGCGGGGCGGACGACCACGGACCATCCCGGCGAGGGCCCGGATGTGGGCGGGCGTGGTGCCGCAGCAGCCACCGACGATGTTGACCCAGCCCTCCTCGACGAAGCGCCGCATCTTGAACGCGAGGCTCTCGGGGGTCTCGGCGTACTGGCCGCGCTCGTCGGGCAGGCCCGCGTTCGGGTAGACGCTCACGAAGCGCGTGGACAGCAGGGCGAGCGAGCGCAGGTGGTCGGTCATGAACTCGGGGCCCGTCGCGCAGTTGAGCCCGAGCGCGAAGAGGTCGAAGTGCTCGAGCGCGACGTAGAGCGCCTCGACGCCCTGGCCGGCCAGCATCGTCCCCGTCGGCTCGATCGTGCCGCTCACCATGAGCGGCAGCTCGACGCCAGCCTCGCGCATGGCGCGGCGCACGCCGATTGCCGCGGCCTTCACGTTCAGCGTGTCCTGCTGGGTCTCGAGCAGCAGCGCGTCCACGCCGCCGTCGATCAGCCCGCGGGCCTGGACCGCGTAGGCCTCGCGCACCTCGTCGAAGCTGACGTTGCGGGTGACCGAGATCGAGCGCGTCCCCGGGCCCATCGCGCCGACGACGAAGCGCGCGCCGGCCGCCTCGCGGGCGAGGCCCGCGGCGGCGCGCGCGATCTCGTACGCGCGCTCGGCGAGGCTGTACTCGCCGAGCACGTAGGGCGCGCAGCCAAACGTGTTGGTGGAGATGAGATCGGCGCCGGCCTCGAGGTAGGCGGCGTGGACGCGGCGGACCACGTCCGGCCGCGTCAGGCTGAGGTGCTCGTTGCAGCCCTCGTACTGCGGGCCGCCGAAGTCGGCGGCGGTGAGGCCTGCCGCCTGGATCATCGTGCCCATCGCCCCGTCGAGGACGAGGATGCGCTGGCCGAGCGCGTCGCGAAGCCGGCTCATGCCAGACATAGTAGCGCGGTCGCCTCCCAGACGCGTCAGGCCCAGAGCGACGCCGGCGGGATCACGAGGTCGGCGAGCGGCTCGGCGCTGAGCGGCTCGTCGCCGCTGACGCGCGCGCTGAGCGTGTAACCGCTTTCGACGAGACCGTACACCTCCACCGTGCGGCTGTCCGGATCGACGATCCAGTACCACGGGACGCCGTGCCGCGCGTAGAGCTGCATCTTGGTGTGGCGGTCGATTTCGGCCGTCGAGGGCGAGAGAATCTCGATGACGAGGGCTGGCGGTCCCTCGATGCCGCGCTCGCTGATCAGTGCCAGTCGGTCGGTCGCGACGTAGACGATGTCGGGCTCGACCACACTGATGTCGCTCAGGAGAACGGCGATCGGCGAGACGAAGACCTTTCCGAGACCACGTGCGATGACGTGGGCGCGGAGCGCCGCGAAGAGATTGCCGATGATCTCTTGATGTCTCGTCCTCGGCGCCGCGGTCACCGACAGCTCCCCCTCGTGGATCTCGT
>JBGPIS010000361.1:0-3207 GCA_041484965.1 Methylomirabilia bacterium | reverse complement strand
CGCGGCCCGCCGCCGAGCACCGTCACGAGCTGGGCCACCGGCGCGTCGATCCCCGCGGCGGAGGCCTCGGCGCTCGCGTAGTAGGTCGCGCGATACTCGCGGGGCCGGTGGTAGACGATCACGCGCGCCTCCTCAACACCCGCCGCGCGGCGCGCGGCCTCGATCGCGTCGGGCATGTAGCCGATGCGGTCCACGAGCTTGAGCTCGAGCGCCTGCTGGGCCGTGTAGATGCGCCCGTCGGCGATCGTCCGGGCCGTCTCGGGCGCGAGCTTGCGGCTCGCGCTCAGCTTGGCGACGAACTGCGCGTGAAGATCGTCGATCACGCCCTGGAAGATCCGCCGCTCCTCGCCCGTCAGCGTCCGGAAGGGGCTCCCCATGTCCTTGCGCTCGCCCGACTTGATCGTCGCCGCCGCGAGCCCGATCTTCTGCATGAGCCCTTCCGCGTTGAGGCTGATCATGATCACGCCGATCGAGCCGGTGACGGAGGTCGGGTGGGCGACGATCGTGTCGGCGGCGAGCGCCACGTAGTAGCCGCCGGAAGCCGCGACGTCGAGCATGACCGCGACGACGGGCCGGTGCGTGGCGCGCTTCCAGCCGTCCAGCTCCCTGAAGATGATGTCGGATGCCGTCACCGTCCCGCCGGGGCTGTTGATCCGCACGACGAGCGCCCGGACGTCGGCGTCCTCGGCCGCCTTCTTCAGCTCTTCGCGCAGGCGCACGAGCATCGGCACGCGCGGCGGGGCGGTGCCGAGGACGAGCCCGGGTGACCCACCCTCGTCGGAGAGAAACCCCGAGACGTCCATGAGGAGGATCTTGGCGCGGCCCGCGCCCTCGACCGTCTGCTCCTCGAGCGGCCGGATCCGGGGCGTGAAGTCCAGCGTGATCAGCGAGCAGCCGGACAGGGCGAGGGCGAGCGCCAGGGCGACGAGGGTCCGCATGGGATGAGTATATAATCTCCGCCGTCGTGTCCGCCCCCCGGATGCTCACGCTCGATGACGTCCACGCCGCCGCGCGGCGCCTGCGCGGCCGCGTCCATCGCACACCCGTCATCGCGTGCCAGTCGTTCGACGACGCGAGCGGCTACAGCGTGTTCTTCAAGTGCGAGGGGCTGCAGCGCGCGGGGTCGTTCAAGGTCCGCGGCGCGCTCAACAAGCTCCTCTCGCTCTCGCCCGAGGAGCGCGCGCGCGGCGTCGTGGCCTATTCCTCGGGCAACCACGCCCAGGGCGTCGCGCTCGCCGCGCGCATGACGGACGCGTCGGCGATCATCTGCATGCCGAGCGACGCGCCGGCGCTGAAGCTCGAGGCCACGCGCAACTATGGCGCCGAGGTCGTCTTCTACGACCGCCTGAAGGACGACCGCGCGGCGATGGCGCAGCGCCTCGTGGATCAGACGGGGCGCGTGCTCGTCCCGCCCTACGACGACTACGCGATCATGGCCGGGCAGGGGACGGCGGCCCTCGAGCTCTTCCAGGAGGTCCCCTCGCTCGACGCGCTCGTGACGCCCGTGGGCGGGGGCGGGCTCATGGCGGGCTGCAGCACGGTGGCGAAGAGCCTCGTGCCCGGGATCCTGGCGATCGGCGTCGAGGCGGACACGGCGAACGACGTCTACCTCTCGCTGCAGAAGGGGGAGCGCGTGACGATCCCGCCGCCGCCGACGATCGCCGACGGGATCCGCACGACGAGCCCCGGCGCGCTCACGTTCCCGATCCTCCAGAAGAACCTGGCCGCGGTGAGCCTCGTCACGGACGACGAGATCGTCGCCGCGGTGCGCTTCCTGGCGCTTCGCGCGCGCGTCGTGGTCGAGCCGACGGGCGCGGTCGGGGCGGCCGCAGTGCTCTCGGGGAAGATCCCCGTGCCGCGCGGCTCGCGGGTGGGTGTCGTGCTCTCCGGCGGGAACATCGACCCGGAGCTCCTGGTCCGGATCCTCCAGGCGAAGTGACGCGCGCCGCGCTCAGCGGCGGTGGAACGCCGGGATCACCTCGGCGGCCAGCCGCTCGAGCTGCTCGAGCATCCCCTCGGCCGGCCCCAGCGGCCGCACGATGAACTTCGACCCGCCGCCCGCCACGTACTCTTCCAGGCGCGCGCTCAGGACCTCCGGCGGGCCGAACGCCGTGCACGCGGCGAGCGTCGCCTCGTCCACGCGGCCGCGGGGCACGTAGGGCGCGGCGGTCGCGCGGGCCCGCGCGGGGTCGTCGTCGAGCCAGAAGTTCACGATCGCGCCGAAGTGGTCGCCCGGCACCTCGCGTCCGGCCTCGGCCGCGAAGGCGCACGTCTTCTCGATGCCCGCGCGGAACGGCTCGGGCGCGATGAACGACGGGATCCAGCCGTCGCCCAGACGCCCGCAGCGGCGCATCGCCGCCTCGCTGCTGCCGCCGATCCACAGCGGCAGGGGCTGCTGGATCGGCCGGGGCAGGACCGTGATCCGCTCGAGCTTCCAGAACTCGCCGTCGTGGGTCACCTCGCTCTCGCTCCAGCAGTGGCGCATGATCCGGATCGCCTCGTCGGTCCGCCGGCCGCGCTCCTTGAACGGCACGCCCGCGGCGTGAAACTCGCGCTCCTGCTCGACGCCGATGCCGACGGCCGGGAGCACGCGCCCGCCCGAGAGGTAGTCGAGCATCGCGAGCTGGCGCGCGGCGAGGACGGGCGAGCGGAACGGCGCGATGAGGACGCTCGGCCCGAACTTGAGCCGCCGCGTCCGCGCGGCGACGGCGGCCATGGCCGTCATGGGCTCGAGGACCGTGAGCGGCGAGGAGAGGCGGTCGGAGAACCACACGGAGTCGATCTCCGTGCGCTCGCAGAGGTCGATGAAGCGCCAGAAGAGGTCGGCGCCCCCGGGCCCGGCGGGCCACGGCCCCGGCATCACGCCGATGCGGAATTTGAGCTGCATGGCCGGCACTCTACCACGGCGGGCGCGCGTGAGACGTGAGGGGACGACGGGCTTGCGGGGGGTGCGACGCGGGGTGGGTCTGTACGCGTTGGCCGCCACGAGCACAACCGTGATTGTCCGGCGGGTCGAGCCAATCGCTGGATCGTGGGTTGATTCCCGCCCGGCATCTCCGTAGAATGAACCGCGGTTCAGTCACCTCAATGCGGGATCCCGACAAGCCGCAACAGATCATCGACGCCGCGATCCGCGTCTTCGCGCGCAACGGCTACTACAACTCCCGCGTCTCGGATATCGCCCGCGAGGCGGGGATCGCGAGCGGG
>JBGPIS010000360.1:0-3208 GCA_041484965.1 Methylomirabilia bacterium | reverse complement strand
AGTGGTCCGACACCGAGAACCAGTCGAAGCCGTTGGCGTCGGCGAACTTCCACAGCTTCCGCATCTCCTCCAGCGGTCCGCCCATGTGGCCGATGTGGATCCCGAACGTCATCGCCATGGAGGGTTCCTCCGTGCCAGTCCGACTCTGCCAGTCCGAGTCTGTCAGTCCGACTGGATGTAGAAGGTGCCGGTGGCGACCGCGACGAGCTGCTCGCCGCCGGCCACGCGCACGCGCGCCTCGAGGACGCCGATGCGCTTCGTGCGCTCCACCAGATGTGCCTCGGCGCGCAGCTCGCCCTCGGCCACCGGGGCCAGGTAGTTGATCTTGATCTCGATCGTGGCGCAGCGCTCGCCCTGCGCGAGGCGCGTGTGGAGGGCGGCGCCCATCGCGGTGTCCACGAGGCTGTAGACGACGCCGCCGTGGACCACGCCGTACGGATTCAGGTGGTCGTCGCGAACGGTGAGCCCGAACGTGGCCGCCCCCTCGTCGAAGCGCTCCGGCCGGATACCGAGCAGCTCGGCAAGAGGCCCCGGCGGCTTGAACTTCACCGGGCGCGCGTCACTTGAACGTCGGGTCGATGCGCACGTCCACAAGGTAGGGGCCGCCGCTCGTGAGCCCGCGCGAGACCGCCCGCCCGACGTCGGCCGCCTTCTCCACGCGCTCGCCGGGCACGCCGAGCGCCTTCGCCAGGCCGACGAAGTCGATCTGCGGCTTCTCGAGATCCATCGCGACGTAGCGGTCGTCCTCGGCGGAGAAGCCCTTCAGCGCGCGCGTCCGCTGCTTCAGGATCCGGTAGGACGCGTTGTTGAAGATGACGTAGACGACCGCGAGCGACTCGTGCGCCGCGGTCCAGAGCGCCTGATTCGTGTACATCGCGCTGCCGTCGCCGACGAGCGCGACCACCGGGCGGTGCGGGAGCGCGAGCTTCACGCCGAGCGCCGCGGGGAGGCCCCAGCCGATGCCGCCGCCCCGGATCGCGAAGAAGCTCTTCGGGTCGGTGCACTTGAAGAAGTGGCGGACACCGAGCGAGGAGGAGATGGACTCGTCCACGATGACGGCGTCGGCGGGGACGCTCTTGGCGACCTCGTGGACGAGCGTCAGCGGCGAGATCGGCACGCGTGCGGCCTCGGCCTCGGCCCGGCGCGCGAGCTCGGCGCGCTCGGCGGCGAACGCGGCGGCGACCGCCTCCTTGCGCTTCGCCGCCTGCGGGTGGCCCTGCTTGCCGGTGGCGCGGCGGACGGCCTCGCTGAGCTCGGGCAGCGTCGCCTTCGGCTCGCCGAGGATCGCGACGGCGGCCGGATAGTTCTTGCCGAGCTCCCAGGGGTCCACGTCGATGTGGACGACCGTGAGGCCGGGCGGCATCGGATCCACGTCGTCGGGCAGTGACAGCGTGAAGAGGTCGCCCCCGACCGAGAAGAGCAGGTCGTGGCGCATCAGGAGCGCGCGGATCGGCGGCCCGAGGCGCGGCATGGCGCCGGCATAGAGCGGGTGGGTGAACGGGAAGCTGCAGGTGCTCGCGACGCCCTCCGTCATCACGGGCGCGCCGACCAGCTCCGCCAGCTCGATCAGCTCGGCGAGGGCGGCGCCGTGGGCGACCGCGTCACCCGCGACGATCAGCGGCTTCTCGGCCTTCGCGAGGAGCTCCGCCGCGCGCGCGACCGCGGCGCGGTCGCCGACGATGCGTGGCGCGACCCGCGTCGGCGATCCGAGATCCAGATCGCGCTCGGCGTTCAGGACATCCACGGGCAGGGAGAGAAAGACCGGACCCGTCGGGTGGGCGAGCGCGGTCTTGGCGGCGCGGTGGACGATGCGCGGAAGATCCTCGAGCCGCCGCGCCTCGGTGGACCACTTCACGAAGGGCCGCGCGATCGGTGGGAGATCCGACCAGAGAATCGGCTCGGTCACGTTGAACGACTGGTCGTGCTGGCCCGCGGTGAGGAGCATCGGCGCGCCGGACTTCATGGCGTCGTAGAGCATCCCCATCGCGTTGCCGAGGCCGGGCGAGACGTGGACGTTCACCGCGGCGAGGCCGCCCGACGCCTGGGCGTAGGCGTCGGCCATCGCGATCGCGACCGCCTCCTGCAGCGCCAGCACGTAGTGGATCCCGGGCTCGCGCGCGAGGCCGTCCATCAATGGGAGCTCGGTCGTGCCCGGGTTGCCGAACATCACCGAGACGCCTTCCTGCTTCAGGATCTGGAGGAACGCTTGCTTGCCGGAGATGTATGCCATGGGGCCAGATGATAAGCTTTCTCGCGTGTCACTGCCAGAGGCGCCGCTCCTCCGCGCCGCGAGGCGGGAACCGGTCCCGTACACCCCCGTGTGGCTCATGCGGCAGGCGGGCCGCTACATGCCCGAGTACCGCGCGATGCGCGCGAAGCACGGCTTCCTCGAGCTCTGCCGGAACCCCGACGCCGCGGCGGAGGTGACGCTCCAGCCCGTCGAGCGGCTGGGCGTGGACGCGGCGATCCTCTTCGCCGACATTCTCCTGATCGTCGAGCCGCTCGGCGTCGGGCTCGAGTTCGCGAAGGGCGAGGGGCCCGTGATCCATCGCCCGCTGCGGAGCGAGCGCGACGTCGCGACGCTCCGGCCGATCGACGTCGACGCCGCCGTGCCGTTCGTCTTCGAGACGGTGCGGCGCGTGACGCGCGCGCTGGCGGGCCGCGTGCCGCTCATCGGCTTTGCAGGCGCGCCCTTCACCGTCGCGTCGTACCTCGTCGAGGGCGGCCCCTCGCGCGACTACCTCCACGTCAAGCGCCTCATGTACGAGGAGCCCGAGGCGTGGCACCGGCTGATGGAGCTCCTCGTCGACGCGACGGCGCGCTATCTCAACGGCCAGATCGCGGCGGGCGCCCGGGCCGTGCAGCTTTTCGACTCGTGGGTGGGCGTGCTCGCGCCCGACGACTACCGCGCGTTCGTCCAGCGCCACACGCGCACCCTGATCCGCGCGCTGACGCCCGGCGTCCCCGTCATCCACTTCGGGACGGGCACGGCCGCGCTGCTGCCGCTCATGCGCGCGGCGGGCGGCGACGTGATCGGGCTCGACTGGCGCGTTGACCTCGACGTGGCATGGTCGGCCGTCGGCCACGACGTCGCCGTGCAGGGGAACCTCGACCCCGCGGTGCTGCTCGCGAAGCCGCCCTACATCCGCCAGCGCGTGAAGGACATCCTCGACCGCGCCGGCGGCCGGCCCGGACACATCTTCAACCT
>JBGPIS010000359.1:0-3231 GCA_041484965.1 Methylomirabilia bacterium | reverse complement strand
TGCCACGAGCCGTTCGTGCACGAGCCGACCATGACCTGCTCGATCGACGTGCCGGCGACCTCTTCGATGGGCACCACGCGGTCGGGCGAGCCGGGCAGCGCCACCAACGGGCCGATCGCCCCCAAATCCAGCTCGATCTGGTCGTCGTACGCCGCGTCGTCGTCGGCCGCCATCGGGCGCCAGTCCTGGCCGCGGCCAAGCCGTGTCAGGTACGAGCGCGTCACCTCGTCGCTCGGGAACACGCTGGTCGTCAACGTCAGCTCGGCGCCCATGTTGGCGATGGTCATGCGCTGGGCCAGGAGCAGGGACGCCACGCCGGGGCCGGCGTACTCGAAAATCTTGCCGCTGCCGCCCCGTACGCTGAGCCGGCGCAGCAGCTCGAGGATGACGTCTTTCGCGGTCACCCACGGGCGGAGCGCGCCCGTGAGCCACACGCGGGTGACCGAGGGCATGGTGAAGAAGTAGGGGCCACCGCCCATCGCCACCGCGACGTCGAGGCCGCCGGCGCCGATGGCGAGCATGCCCGTGCCCCCGCAGAGCGGCGTGTGGCTGTCGGTGCCGAGCAGCATCTGGCCCGGCGCCGAGAAGCTCTCCGCGTGGACCTGGTGGCAGATGCCGTTGCCCGGCTTCGAGAACACCGCGCCGTACTTCCGCGAGGCCGTCTGGAGATAACGGTGGTCGTCGGAGTTCCGCGAGTCCACCTGGGACACGTTGTGGTCGATGTAGGTGACGACGCGCGGGGGCACGACGCGCGGGAAGGCCATCGCCTCGAACTGGAGCCAGGCCTGCGTGCCGTTCGTGTCGGTGAGGAGCACCTGGTCCACGGCGAGGCCGATCTCCTCGCCCGCGCCGGCCTTGCCCGCGCGCAGGTGCGACTCGATCAGCTTGCGGGTGAGGCTCTTACCCACGCTTGGCCAGGGAGACGAACGCGCGGCGCCCGGCGCCGACGTAGTCGCCGCGCGGCCGGATCAAGCGATTATCGTCGTGCTGCTCGACGATGTTGGCGGACCAGCCCGCGATGCGGCCCGCCGCGATCACGGGCGTGAAGAGATCCACCGGGATGCCGAGCGAGTAAAAAAGCGGGGCCGAATAAAAATCGACGTTGGGGATCAGGCCCTTTGCCGCGTTGATCCGTTCGTAGAGCTTCACCGCTATCTGATACCACTTGAACTGGCCCGACTGGCGGCACGCTTCTTCCGCCATGCCGCGCAGGATCGCCGCGCGCGGGTCGCCCGCCTTGTAGACGCGGTGGCCGAAGCCCATGAGCCGCCGCTTCTCGGCGAGCGCCTTCTCCGTGAACGCGTCCACGTTGGCCACCTCGCCGATCTCCATGAGCGTCCGCATGACGGCCTCGCCCGCGCCGCCGTGGAGCGGCCCCTTCAGCGCCCCCACGCCGCCCGCCACGGCCGAGTGCATGTCCGACTGGGTCGAGACGATCACGCGCGTCGTGAAGGTCGAGGCGTTCAGCTCGTGCTCGGCGTAGAGCGTGAGGCTCGCGTCGAACGCCTTGGTGACGACGCCGGAGGGCCGCAAGCCCGTCAGCATGTAGAGGAAGTTGGCGGCGTGCGAGAGATCCGAGGCCGGGCGGATCGGCTCCAGGCCGCTCCGGACCCGATGATGCGCGCAGATCGCCGTCGCCATCTGGCTCGTGAGCCGCACGGCCTTCCTGAGATTCGCCGCGTGTGAGTTGTCGGTGGCGTCTGGGTCACTCATGCCGAGCATCGCCGCCGCGGCCTGGAGCACGCGCATCGGATCGGTCGCCTTCGGCATGAGCCGGAAGGCCTCCACCAGCTCGCGCGGGATCTCCCGCGCCGCGATCAGCGCGAGCGTCGTCTTGTCAAGCTGCGCCGCCGTCGGCAGCTCGCCGTGCCAGAGGAGGTGGCAGACCTCCTCGAACGAGGCCTGCCGCGCGAGGTCGGCGATGTCGTACCCGCAGTAGGCGAGGCGGCCGTTCTTGCCGTCGAGGTCGCAGAGCCGCGTCTCGGCGGCGACGACGCCCTCGAGACCGCGGATGAGCTGGCTGCCTTCCTTGTCCATGGCGGTACCTCTCGGAGCTAGATTGTCTGGATGGTAGCAGGAATCCGGCGTGCCTGTCTTGAGCTGGCGATCAGGACTCGTAGATTGCGACGCGAGGGACAGGAGGCTATTTTCGTGGCGCGCTCTAGGTCATGCAATATTCCTCCTCTGCGCCGTGGCGCACGTTCCTCAAAGTGCCCTCGACCGTCGGCGCCGCCACTGAGTGTCACCGATAATGTGGACGCCCCGTCGCTACGCGGACGGTGCCCGCACAGGGGGAAGGATCTCGTCGGGTTCGAGATCGTGCTGGTGCGCACGTCTGCGGAGGCCGCCCAAGTCATTGCGCCGTGGTTATAACGTCGTCCCTGACGTCCGTCTCAAGGGGAACTGAGTGAAGCTGAGCGTGAAGAGCCTGACGACCGGTTTGACCTTCCACGGAGAAGTGCAAGGCAAGCGCCAGCATTACTACGTCCTGTCTACCGCGCGGCAGTACTTCGTCATGTCCGTCTCCAGCAGCAAGCGTGACGCAGGGAACTTCAACCTCGTCGGCAAGGCTGCCGTGGACCGACTCTCTCGTCGGCTTCGTGGTCGAAAGGGGCTGACCGCAAGGCTTGTCTACACGCGCTCGAAAAACCGGCGCATGGTGCGCTCGCCGCTGGCGGCCCTGAATATGCTCTACGTCCTCGTGGCGACGGGCCGGGCGAGCATCGATCAGCGTCGCCTCGCGGCGCGAGAGCTGTTCTTCAACGTGAAGGCGTAGGCGCCCCCGCGTCACCTGAAGCGCGCGACGATGTCCTCCGCGTACGCGCGCAGCGCGTCCCAGTCGTACGGGCCATCGCGGAAGGCGATGTTGACGCGGGCGCAGCCGGCGTCGCGGAACGCGGCGATCATGTCCAAGGCCTGCTTCGGGGTTCCGCGCAGCCAGCCCGACCGCTGGTCGCCCTCGGCACCCCAGTGCTGCCGGAAGATCTCCTCGCCCCGGGTGGCCCCCCGGGCGTCGGCCCCGAGATAGAACCCGAGATTGACGGTCCGGAGGATCGTCTTGGGGTCGCGGCCTTCCTTCTCGCACCACTGGTCGAGGACCTTGCCCTTCGCGATCCACTCCACGGGGCCGATGTAGGGCCCGTTCCAGCCATCGGCGTAACGCGCCACCGCCCGGAGCGTCCGCTTCTCGCCCCGGCCCCCGATCCAGATGGGGATGCGCGGCTGGAGCGG
>JBGPIS010000358.1:0-3244 GCA_041484965.1 Methylomirabilia bacterium | reverse complement strand
GAAGATCGGGCTTCTGTTCACGAAGAACCTCGACCGCATCCGCGACGCGTACAAGACGGCCGGCGTCGCCGAAGGGTTGTGGGAAGCCGCCTAGCCCCGACCGCGCCCTAGAGCGCTTTGGGTTCCTGGACGGACGACGGCCTGCGGGCGTGGCGCCGCCGCACGAACTCTTCGTTGAGCGGCACGCCCTTCTTGCACAGCGGGCACACTTCGGGATCGTAGGTCGGGAAGTCGCGGCTCACCAGGCTGAACACCGGCTGGCCGGAGAGCTCCACCGAGGTCCGCCGCCAGAGGCACCCCACGCCGACCACCTGCGCGCCGAGCTGCTTGACCAGATCGATCAGGAGATTGAGCGTCGAGCCGGTGCTCACGAGGTCCTCGACGAGCAGCACCTTCGCGCTCGCGCGCATCAGCCGCTGGAACTCGACCGGCAGCGTGACGCGGCGCTTGCCGCCCGACAGCCCCTTGGTGCCGTAGATCACGATCGGTCGCGAGGGGTGGGCGCGCGCGACGCAGTGGGAGAGGACGAGCGCGCCCGGCCCCGTGGACAGGACGACATCGACCGGCCACTGGGCAAAGTGCTTGGCGATGACGGCGCCGAGGCCCTCGGTGAAGGACGGCTCGGTCGTCACCAGCGTTTTCTCGATGTACTCGGTGGTGTGCTGGCCCGACGGCAGGAGCACGTGATCGTTGGCGTGGTAGGCGCCGGTTCGCTTGAGGATCTCGAGATGGATCTTCTCGCGAACCTCGACCTCGACGGCGGTGGGATCCTTCCTCGGCGCAACAGGCATCCGATTCCTCCCGGGCGCATTATCGCATTTCTCTTGGTAAACTGCGCCTATGCGCGTACTCGCCGTGGAGACCTCCTCGCTCGCCGGCGGCGCCGCGCTCCTCGACGGTGACCTGCTCGTCGGTCAGTCGCTGCTCGACGTGCGCGCGACCCACTCGGAGCGGCTGATGCTCGCGGTCGATCGGCTCCTCGCCGACGCGGGCTGGACGGTGCGCGACCTCGAGGGGCTCGCCGTCGCCGTCGGGCCGGGCTCGTTCACCGGGCTCAGGATCGGGATCAGCACGGTGAAGGGCCTGGCGCTCGCGCTCGCGATCCCGATCGCCCCCGTCCCGACGCTGGACGCGATGGCCGCCACGCTGCCCTTCGCCGCGCTCCCCGTGTGCCCCGTGCTCGACGCGCGCAAGAACGAGGTCTACGCTTCGCTCTACCGCTGGGACGGCGTCGCGATGCGGCGCGCGTGGGACTACCTGGCGCTCGCGCCGGACGACCTGGCGCGCCGGCTCGTCGAGCCCGTGATCCTCCTGGGCGACGCCGCGGGCGCCGTCCGGTCGCCGCACGCGCGGCTCGCGCCGCCCACGCACCGCGCGCCGTCCCCGGCGACGGTGGGCCTGCTGGGGAGCGCGCGACTCCGGGCCGGTGACACCGTCGCGCCCGCCGACCTCGTGCCCATCTACCTCCGGCCGTCCGAGGCCGAGCTGAAGCGCCGTGCCGTTGCGGCCCGTTGATCGCATGGGCCCCGAGGACCTCGACGAGGTCCTCGCGATCGAGCGCGTGTCGTTCTCGATGCCGTGGTCGCGCGGCGCGTTCCTCTACGAGATGGAGCAGAACCGGGTTGCGCGCTGCTGGGTGATGCGCGAGGACGGGCGCGTGCTCGGCTACCTCTGCCTCTGGGAGATCGCCGACGAGGTCCACATCACCAACATCGCCGTCCACCCGGACTCCCGCCGGCAGGGGATCGCACGCGCCCTGCTCAAGGGCGTGCTCGACGACGCCCGCGAGCGGCGGCTGCGGCTGGTCGTCCTCGAGGTCCGGCCGAGCAACGCTGAGGCGCAGGGGCTTTATCAATCGTTCGGGTTCCGTATCATCGGCCGCCGCCACGGGTACTATTACGACACCGGGGAAGACGCGCTCGTCATGGAGGCCGACCTCCAGGCCGCTCAGCCGGGAACCCGGGTGTAGCTGCGGCCGTTTGTAGTCCAGGGGGAGCCTCAAGTGAAGCGTTCGATCGCCCTGTTCTTGCTGGCTGCGTCAGCCGTCGTGTCATTGCCGGCGCCGGCAGCCGCCGAGCCGATCCAGTTCAAGCTGCTGCCGAACCAGTCCCGAGCGACCTTCAAGACCGACGCGCCGCTCGAGACCATCGTCGGAAACGCGGTTGGAGGCGGGTTGA
The DNA here is from genome assembly GCA_041484965.1 of Methylomirabilia bacterium. Lineage (GTDB taxonomy): Bacteria > Methylomirabilota > Methylomirabilia > Rokubacteriales > CSP1-6 > JBGPIS01. The sequence continues at coordinate 1,067 of JBGPIS010000358.1, read as the reverse complement.
GCGGGACGCTGGCGGTCGATCCCTCGACGCCTCAAGCCGCCGTCGGGTCTATCCGTGTCGACATGTCCGCGGTGAGGACAGGTGTCGACAAGCGCGATACCGACATGCTGGACACGAGGTTCCTGGACGTCGCGGCGAGCGACGCGAACAAGTTCGTCACCTTCGAGATCAAATCGGTGGAGATCGACGGACCTCTCGAGCCCGGCAAGGCCGTGCCCGCCAGGGTGAGCGGGATCCTGACGATCAAGCAGACGCCTGTCGCCGTCGTGGCCGACGCCCTCGTGACCTGGGTCAAGCTCGGGCCCGAGACTGTCGAGGCCCAGAAACGCTTCGGCTTCACCCCGGACAACATCAAGGTTCGCGCGAAATTCGCGACCACGTTCACCAATCACGGCATGCAGGTGCCTCAGCTCCTGTTCCTGAAGGTCTCCAACGAGATCCTACTCGAGACGGATCTCACCTTCGTCCGCCAGTAGGTATCGGAAAGGAGAACCAATGCTAGCGAAAAGACTCATCGGCATCGTCGGTGTGATGTCGCTCCTGGAACCCATGGTCGCGGCCGGCGTCTACGGCTACGCGGGCGGGCCGCTCCGCAACGTCACGGACCTCGCGCCCAACTGCGCGGGCTGCCACTCGTCCTTCTCGAAGGACCAGCTCCGGAACGAGCCGGAGGCTTTCGCCGCCAGCCAGATCAAGGAGAACAAGCACTACAAAGCCATCGAAGACGGCGCCGGCCCATACCAGCAGATGTCGCCGGCCGACCGCCAGAAGCTGCTCGCCGACGTGAAGCTCATGGACGAGAACGCGTCGATGACGCTCAACGCGCCGGCGAGCCTGCGGCCCGGCCAGGAGGCGCAGGTCACGGTGAACGTGAAGGGCGGCCAGGGCGTCGTCGGGGTGTTCCTGCTCGACACCGATCTCCGCTTCCAGGCGCGGCCGATTCAGGGCGACGGCTGGGTCATCGTCGGCGCGCCGAAGGTCTGGGGCAGCGACGGCACCGAGCAGACCAAGTGGGTCGACAGCCGCGCGCCCGGACTCCGGAAGAACCTCAACAGCGTGCTCATCTT
>JBGPIS010000357.1:0-3254 GCA_041484965.1 Methylomirabilia bacterium | reverse complement strand
CGTCCTGACGCTCGCCCTCTCCGACGTCATCGGAGATCCGCTGGACGTGATCGCGTCGGGACCGACGGCGCCCGATCCCACGACCTTCGCGACGGCGCTCGAGGTCCTGGAGCGGCACGGAGTAAGAGGCGCGGTCCCCCGGACCGTGGTGGGCCGGCTCGAGGCCGGGGCGAGGGGAGAGCTGGAGGAGACGCTCAAGCCTGGCGACCGGGTGTTCTCCCGCGTCACGAACGTCGTCATCGGCAACAACGCCCTCGTCACCGGCGCCGCGGTGGCGACGGCCGAGCGCCTGGGCGTGAGGCCACACCTCCTCACGCGCGAGCTCCAGGGAGAGGCGCGCGAGGTCGCCCGGGAATTGATCACGCGTGCCCGCCGGCTCACTCCGCCGGCGTGTCTCATCGCCGGGGGGGAGACGACGGTGACGGTGAAGGGCGCGGGCAGGGGGGGCCGGTGCCAGGAGTTCGCCTTGGCCGCCGCCCTCGCGCTAAGGCCGGGCGATGGGATCACCGTGCTGGCCGCCGGCACCGACGGCACCGACGGCGAGACCGACGCCGCCGGCGCGATCGTGGACGACTCGACCGTGGCGCGGGGGAAGGACGCGGGCGCCGACGCCGCCCGGGCGCTCGCCGACAACGACGCCTATCATTTTCTCCGCGCGAGCGGCGATCTCATCGTCTCAGGGCCGACGAACACCAACCTGCTCGATCTCTACCTGATCCTCCGCTCCTGATGCTCATCGAATGAGCGAAGCGCTCTAAGTCGCCGAAAATCCGTCGGCGAGATCGAGTTGCCCACGTGGTTATCCACGGGTCCCTCGCACGAACAGTGGAAAACTTCCGTCGCGACTGCTCATGTTATTCTTCCTCCGATGTCGCGTCAGAATCTCGTCGGTCTCCTGCCTTCCGAGCTCGAAGACTTGGCCGTCGAGCTCGGCGCCTCGCGCTATCGCGGGCGCCAGCTCGCCTCCTGGATCTACCGGAAGGGTGTGTTCGACCTCGAGGCGATGTCCGACCTGCCGAAAGACTTCCGCGCGCGGCTGGCTGAACGCGCAGTCATCGAGGTGCCCGAGCCCGAGCGGGTCACGCCGTCGCAGGACGGCAGCCGCAAGCTGGTCTTCCAGCTCGCCGGCGGGAGCTGGATCAGCTCCGTGCTGATGCCCGACGACGATCGGAACACCCTCTGCGTCTCCACCCAGGTCGGGTGCGGCTTCGAGTGCCGGTTCTGCCTCACGGGCGTCATGGGGTTGGAGCGGAATCTCACGGCCGGCGAGATCGTCGGCCAGGTGCTGGCGGCCAACCGTCTCCTGGCGCCCGAGCCGCGGGTGACTCACATCGTCTTCATGGGCATGGGTGAGCCGCTCGCCAACTACGCCGCGCTCGTGCAGTCGCTCAGGATCCTGACCGACTTGAAGCTGGGCGCCGGGTACTCGCCGCGGCGGATCACCGTCTCGACCGTGGGCCTCGTGCCGGGGATCCAGAAGCTCGGCCGCGAGGATCTGAAGGTGAACGTCGCGATCAGCCTCCACGCGGCGACCGATGCGGTGCGGTCGCAGCTCATGCCGGTGAACCGGTCGTTCGATCTCGAGACGCTCATGGCGGCGCTCGGGAAGTACCCGTTGGCCCACCGCCAGCGAATTTTCTTCGAGTACGTCATGCTCGACGGGGTCAACGACTCGCCCGAGGACGCGCGGCGGCTCGCCAAGCTGGTGCGCGGCGTACGCGCGAAGGTGAACCTGATCCCGTTCAACGACTGGGAGGGCGCGGAGTTCCACCGCCCGCCGCTGGCGCGGATCCTGGCCTTCCAGTCCATCCTGATCGACGCCGGGGTCACCACCACCGTCCGGTGGAGCAAGGGCGAGGACATCGGCGCCGCCTGCGGCCAGCTCCGGGAGCCGATCCCGGCTGGTAGTGCGACCCGCAGGACGTCGGCGGTGCCGCAGGCACGCCCGTCCGAGGCGAGCCTGGGTTGATGACTCCGAGAACGGTCGCCTTCACGACGCTGGGCTGCCGCCTCAACCAGGTGGATACCCAGCAGCTCCAGAGCGCGCTCGAGTCGCGCGGCTTCAGGACGGTTCCGCCCGAGGAGCCCGCCGATGTTGTGGTGGTCAACACGTGCACGGTCACGGCGCGCGCCGAATTCTCCGACCGCCAGGCAATCCGGCGCGCGGCGCGCGTGAGCCCCCGCGCGCGGCTCGTCGTCACGGGATGCTGGGCCCAGACGAGCCCCGACGAGATCGCGCGCATGGGCGAGGTGGACCTCGTCGTGGGCAACGCCGACAAGCACCGCCTCCCCGCGCTGCTCGACGAGCGCTGCGTGGAGCGGATCCACGTCTCCGACATCGCCGCCGCCGGGACCCTCGACGCCGTGGCCGCGCCATCGGCGCGGGTCGCCGGACGCTCGCGCGCATTTCTCAAAGTCCAGGACGGCTGCCAGCATCGATGCGCTTTCTGCATCGTGCCCTTCGCGCGCGGGGGGAGCCGGAGCCTCGCGCTCGGCGCCGTTCTCGACCAGGCGCGCCGGCTCGTCGAGGCCGGCCACCCGGAGCTCGTGCTCACCGGCGTGGATCTCGGCCATTACGGCGCCGACCTGGTTCCGCGGACCACGCTGGCTGCGTTGCTCCGTGATCTCGTCGAGATCCCCGGCCTCCGATGGGTCCGTCTCTCCTCGGTGCTGCCCACCTACTTCACGCCCGCGCTGATGGAGGTCGTGACCGGCTCGACCGTGATCGCGCCCCACTTCCACATCCCGCTCCAGAGCGGGAGCGACCGCGTGCTCAGGCTGATGCGGCGGCCCTACAACACGGTCATGTACCGGAGGCTCGTCGAGCGCCTGGCGGGGGCGTTTCCGGGGCTCGGTCTCGGCGCCGACGTCATCGTCGGCTTCCCCGGGGAGGGTGAGGCGGACTTCGCAGCGACGGTCGCCCTCGTCGAGGCGCTGCCCTTCTCGTATCTGCACGTGTTCCCGTATTCGGCGCGCAAGGGGACCGAGGCGGCGCGATTCACCGACGGTGTGGACGCCCCGACGATCGTGCGGCGCGGCCGCGCGCTGCGCCTACTGGCGCGGCGGAAGAACTTCGAGTTCAGGCGGCGGCTCGCGGGCCAGGTCGAGGAAGCACTGGTGCTCGCGACGCGCGACCGCTCGACGGGCCGGCTCGTCGGACTCACGGGCAGCTACGTCGAAGTCCAGTTCGACGGGCCTGACGCCCTCATCGGCCGACTCGCTCGCGTCTGCGTCACCGGCGTGGATCGCGATCG
>JBGPIS010000356.1:0-3260 GCA_041484965.1 Methylomirabilia bacterium | reverse complement strand
TGGGCGTGCCGCGCGTTGAAAAACCCGTCACAATATATCTCGGAATCGCCGAGCGCGGGCGCGAGAATTGATGGACGGCCCCGGACGCCCCCCGGCGGGGTTGTGGGGGCGTGCTCGTCGGCGTATGGTGATACGGTGACGACTGGGTCCGGCGGGCCTGGAGGAGCGCACGTGAGCCGAGGTCGATCCCGCGAGTTCTCCTGTGAAGTGGTATCCGAAACGGTCCAGATCCGTCTGCGTCGCACGAGCGGGTTCGGGCGGCCGCAGGGATACTTCGTCCAGTGCAATCAACTCGACTGCCAGTACGTCGAGGAAAACAAGCCGCCCTGTCCGTTGACCGTCGAGATGTTCGCCGAGGAGATCAAGGCCGCGGACGACGCGCGCAAGGCGCGGAACGCCTAACAGGGCTCACTGCGGGCGCAGGACGACTGTCGTCGGCGCGCCGAGATACTGGCGCGCGGCGCGCTGGACGTCGGCCGCCGTCGTCGCCTCGACGGCCCGACGGTACCGGTCAGGGAAGTCCCGGCTCTGCCCTTCGAGCTCATAGAAGGCCAGGTACCACGCCTGCCGCTCGTTCGTCCGCCGGTCCAACGCGTACCGCCCGAGCAGGTAACCCTTGGCGCGCTCGAGCTCCGCGGCCCCGATCAGCTCCCGCCGGATCCGTTCGACCTCGCGCATGAGCGCCTCCTCGGCGCGCTCCGCGTTCTCGGGCGCCGTCCCGAGGTAGAGGATCAGCGCGCCCGGCTCACGCACGGGGTCGTAGTACGACGTGGCCGCATAGGCGAGCCCGCGCTTGTCGCGGAGCTCGACGAAGAGACGGCCGGCCATGCCGCCGCCGAGCACAGTCGAGAGCACCTTCACCGCGGCGTGGTCCGGATGGTCGAGCGCGGGCGCGAGGCCACCCACGAGGATCTGCGCCTGCTGGGCCGGCATCTCCACCACCACGCGCTTCGGCGCGGCAACCGGGCGCGGGATCGCCGGATCGGCGGAGAGGCCACCGCGCGGCATCCCGCCAAACAGGCGCCGCGCCTCGCCGAGCACCTCGGCCGCGGCCACCTGTCCGCTCACGGCCAAGATCATCCGCTCGGGCCGATATCCGGCGCGGTAGGCGGCGACGATCGCGACGTGATCGATGCGCGCCAGTGACTCCCCGGTGCCGAGGACCGGGAACGCGTACGGGTGGGTGCCGTAGAGGGCGGCGTAGAACTGGTCGAACGCGCGCGACGGCGCGTTGTCGCGCCGCTTCTGGATGCGGCTCCGCAGCCAGTCGCGCTCCGCGTTCACCTCGTCCGGCGCAAGCACGGGCTCGAGCGCGAGCTCGGCGACGAACCCGAGCAGGTCGCGCCAGAAGCGTGCGAGCGCCGAGGCGCGGATCTCCGAGTAGTCCGCCTCGCCCGTCGCGCTGATCTTGCCGCCGAGGCCGGCCACGGCCTCCGCGAGGCCGCTCCCGCTGCGCTTGGCGGTCCCCTTCACCATCACCGCGTGCACGAAGTTCGAGACGCCCGCGCTGGCCGGCTGCTCCCAGCGCGTTCCCATCTTGACCAGCAGCGACACGGCCACGACCGGCGCGACCGGGTTCTCGCGGACGATCACGGTGAAGCCGTTGTCGAGGCGCTCCTGCGTCACCTGCGCTGCCGCCGTCCCAGGGACCACGAGGAGCCCGCCGAGCAGCCATGCGGCGAGGCCCCGGGTCACTTGCCCGCCTCCGGCACGAAGCGCACGCGCGCGTAATTGTCGTCGCCGAAGTACTTGCGCGCGACCGCCTGGAGCTGCGCGGCGCTGATCCGGCGGAGCCGCCCAAGGTACGCGAGCTCGTCCTCGAGCGTCCAGGTGGTCTCGGCCTGGCCGTAGGACTTCGCCAACCCCTCGGCGGTCTCGATGTCGAACGCGTACGACGACTCCGCCGTGATGATGGCCCGCTGGCGCTCGGCCTCGGTGACGCCCTCCTCACGGACCTTGCGGACGACCTCGAGGATCGCGGCCTCCGCCCGTTCGAGGTTCCCGGGGTCGAGCCGCGCGGTCACCGTGACGATCCCGGCCTGCTCCGACGCGATGTAGTTCGCGTCGATCGAGGACACGAGCCGTTCGCGTTCGCGCACGGCCTGGTTGAGCCGTGAGCTCGGCGAGTCGCCCAGGACGTACGTCAGGAGGTCGACCGCGTAGATGTCTTCGTTCCCATTCGGCGCCGCCCGCCACGCGAGGCCGAGGTAGGCCTGCCTCTCCGCGCGCGGCCTGTCCACCCGGCGCGTCCGGTCGAGCACGGGCGGGGGCGGGAGCACGTGGCGCACGGACGGAACGCCGCGAAGCCGCCCGAAGGTCGCGTCGGTGAGCGCCCGGACCCCCGTGGGGCTCACCGCGCCCACGACGACGAGCACCATGTTTCGCGGCACGTAGTACTTCTTGTAGTAGGCGTTGAGCTGCTCGCGGGTGAGGGCGCCGATGAACTCGCGCGTGCCGAGGATCGGCCGGCCGTAGGGGTGCGGTGCGTAGGCGAGCTCGCCGAGGCGGCGGCCCAGGAACTTCTCCGGGTCATCCTCGACGAGGCTCATTTCCTCGAAGACCACTTTCTTCTCGCTCTGGAGTTCCTCGGGGACGAAGCTCGCGTTGACGCCGATGTCCACGAGCAGCTCGATCCCCACGCGCACGTCCTCGGCCGGCAGGACGACGTCGAAGTGCGTGTAGTCGTACGACGTGAAGGCGTTGCTGGTGCCGCCGAGTCCCTCGATCAACGCGTCGATCGCCCCGGGCGGGCGCGTCGGCGTGCCCTTGAAGAGCATGTGCTCGAGGTAATGGGAGAGGCCGAGCTCGTCGGGCGACTCGTCACGCCCGCCGACCCGCATCCAGAGCTGCAGGGCCACGACGTCGCTCGCGCGGTGCTCCTGCACGATGAGCGTGACGCCGTTCGGCAGGACCTCGCGCGTCGGCTTGCCGACCCCTGCGCCCGGGGCGTAGCCACCCGCCCCCGCGCACCCGGACGCGGCGAGTAGAGCTACGACGAGGAAGATCGCGCGGCCGCGGGGGCCGATGCGGGAGCCCGCCTCGTGCCGGGTCACGCCGAGCTCACGCCGTTGAGCACGAAGTCGAAGATGTCGAAATTGCGCAGGTCGCGGGATTCGGCGCGTCGCGCGTACTCGGCGGTGAGCGGCCGGTTGATGACGAAAGGCACCGTCTGCTCCGAAACGCCCCCGTGCGAGCGGAGCGGCTCCTCGAGCAGCGAGAGGTCGTGCTCCTCGGGCGACTTGCCCAGCACGGTGTGGGCG
>JBGPIS010000355.1:0-3288 GCA_041484965.1 Methylomirabilia bacterium | reverse complement strand
ATCGTTGTCGGATCGCTTCCTTCGCGGTTGGCATCGCCGTTGCGTTCCGCGATGGCATGGCCTTGCTGCCCGCTCCCGCGCCCGAGCCGTCGCTCGGCTATCACGACGCCGTGTCGGAATTCAAGCGGCGGCTCATCGAGGCGCGGCTCCACCAGGCGCGCGGCAACCGCACCCACGCCGCGCGGGCCCTCGGGCTCCAGCGCACGTACCTCTTGCGCCTCATCCGCGAGCTCCGCGTCGCGGCGCCGCCGCCGCCCGCGCGCCGGAGGAACGGCGCCGCGTAGGCGGTTGACGTTCTTCCGCGCTGCCGTCAAGCTTGAGCCACCATGCTTGACGTGTGGGTTGCGGGCGCCGACATGACGCGGGTCGGCCGGCGGAGCGAGCGGCTGCAAGACTTGATGGCCGAGGCGGCCCACGGCGCCCTGCGCGCCGCGGGGCTCGAGCGGCCCGACGCGATCGTCGTTGCCGCGATGAATCCCGAGGAGTTCCTCGGCGACGGCAACTTCGCCTCCAACGTCGCGACGTGCCTGGGCTTCGCCGAGACGCCGGCGCTCAGGATCGAGACGGCGACGTCGTCGGGCGCCGCGGCGTTCTACGCCGGCTTCGCCCAGGTGGCGGCGGGCCTCCGCCGCGCCGTGCTGGTCGTCGGCGGCGAGAAGATGACGCACCTCGACACGCCGCGAGTGTCCGAGCTCATCGGCCGGTCGATCGACCCGTACGAGCGGTCCTACGGCGCGACGATGCCGGCGCTCGCCGGCCTGGTCACGCGCGCCCTGATGGCGGGCGGCGTCGGCGCCCACGCGATCGCGCAGGTGGCCGTGAAGAACCACGCCCACGCGCTCCAGAACCCGTACGCGCACTTCCGGCGCGCCATCACGGTGAACGAAGTGCTCGAGAGCCGGATGGTGGCCGACCCCTTGCGGCTCCTGCACTGCTGCCCGATCTCCGACGGCGCCGCGGCCGTGGTGCTGACGGCCGAGCGCGCGGCCGTGCGTGTTGCCGGCGTCGGGCAGGGTGGGGACACGCTCGCGCTGCGGCATCGCGCGGAGCTCACGAGCTTCAGAGCCACGCAGGCGGCGGCGCGCGAGGCCTTCGCCATGGCGGGGTTCGGCCCCGAGCGCGTTGACGTGGCCGAGCTCCACGATGCCTTCGCGCCCTTCGAGCTGATCTCGCTCGAGGACACGGGCCTCGTGCCGCCGGGGAAGGCGGGGCGGGCGACGCTGGACGGCGAGACCGCGCTCGGCGGCCGCCTGCCCGTGAACCCCTCCGGCGGGCTCAAGGCGCGCGGCCACCCGCTCGCCGCCACCGGGATCGCGCAGCTGGTCGAGTGCGCGTGGCAGCTCACCGGGCGGGCGGAGGGGCGCCAGGTGGACGCGCGCGTCGCGCTCGCCCAGTCCATCGGTGGGCTCGCCACGAACAACTGGGTCACCCTCCTGGAGGCGCGATGAGCTTCCGGTGGCTTCGCACCGCCACCCCGGTCTCGCGGACCCCGCGCCCATGATCGAGGGCATCGGCGCCTCCCAGTGCCCGACGTGCGCCGCGCTCGTCGCCCCGCCCGCGAGCTACTGCCCGCGGCATCCGGTGGCGATGCGGCCCGTGGTGCTCCCCGGCGCGGGCGAGATCGTCTCGTTCACGACGCTCCACTCGCCGCCCACCGGGTTCCGCGCGCCGCTCCACATCGCGCTGGTCGAGCTCGAGGGCGGCGCCCGCTTCGTCTGCCACGGGTCGGAGGTCCGCGGTCTCAAGATCGGCACGCGAGTCGCGATCGAGGCGATCGACAGCGTCTATTACTTCTCCCACCTCGGCGCCGTGGACCGCGCGCGCCTGTTCTGGCGGCGCGCCGGCCGCGCCGGCGACCGCGTGAGCGCGATCGCCCGGAGCCTCGCCAAGCGCATCACGAAAGGACGACACCGTGCCTCGAGCTAAGGGACCCCTCGCCGGCGTCCGTGTCCTCGACCTCACCCGCGTCCTCGCCGGGCCGTTCTGCAGCATGCTGCTGGGTGACATGGGCGCTGAGGTCATCAAGATCGAGGAGCCCGGCAAGGGTGACGACACGCGGAGCTGGCCGCCGTTCGCCGGCGGCGAGGCGACGTACTTCATGGCGGTGAACAGCAACAAGCGGTCGGTGACCCTGAACCTCAAGGCGCCCGCGGGCCAGGCGATTCTCCGGACCCTCGTGAGAAAGAGCGACGTCCTTCTCGAGAACTTCCGGCCCGGAACGATGGACAAGCTCGGCCTCGGCTACACCGCGCTCCGCAAGCTCAACCCGAAGCTCGTCTACTGCTCGATCTCCGGCTTCGGTGAGTCGGGGCCGGAGGCGCACCGCGCGGGCTACGACCTCATCGTGCAGGCCGAGTCCGGGATCATGGACCTCACGGGCTTCGCCGACGGCCCGCCCGTCAAAGTCGGCAACTCCATCGCCGACCTCGTCGCCGGGATGTCGGCGGCCCACGGCGTGACCCTCGCCCTGCTCGCCCGGGTGAAGACCCGGCGCGGCCAGAAGGTCGAGATCGCGATGCTCGACGTCATGGCCTCGCTGCTCACGTACCAGGCGGGGATCTACTTCGGCACCGGGCAGCGGCCGGCGCGACGGGGAAACGCGCACCCGTCCGTCGTGCCCTACGAGGTCTTCAGGGCCGCCGACGCCTACCTCACGCTCGGCGTGGCCAACAGCGCGCTCTGGGCGAAGTGCTGCGCCGCGCTCGAGCGGCCCGAGCTCGCGCGCGACGCGCGCTACGACACCGAGGCCAAGCGCGTCCAGCACCGCGAGACGCTCACCCCGCTGCTCAACGAGATCCTGGGCGCGCGCACGGTCGAGGAGTGGATGAAGCGGTTCGAAGCGGCCGGGGTGCCGGCGGGCCGGATCAAGTCGGTCGCCGAGGTGTGCCAGAGCGAGCACCTCAAGGCCCGTGGCATGATCGTCACGCTGCCCCACCCGAAGGCGAAGCAGGTGACGGTGATGGGCGTGCCGATCCGCCTCCACACGACGCCCGGGCGGGTCGCGAGCGCGCCTCCGCTCCTCGGGCAGCACTCGGAGCGGGTGCTCCGGTCGCTCGTCGGGCTCAGGCGCGTGGAGATCGCGCGGCTCAGGCGCGACGGCGTGATCTGAGGCGCCGCCCGGGAATCTTGACACCCCGCCGCGCGGGAGGGCATCATGATCGGTACTCCCATGCGGCGCCTGATCAAGATCTACGATACGACGCTCCGCGACGGCACCCAGGGCGAAGGGGTGTCCTTCTCGATGGAGGACAAGGTGCGGCTCTCGAGCCGCCTCGACGCCGTCGGTGT
>JBGPIS010000354.1:0-3298 GCA_041484965.1 Methylomirabilia bacterium | reverse complement strand
CGAGCGCGCGTACGTGAACACCGCGTACCTGCGCGCGATCCAGCAGGCGGGCGGCATCCCGGTGCTGCTCCCGCCCCCGCTCGATCCCGACCCTCTCGCCGTTCTCTGGCAACGGCTCGACGGGCTCATCCTCACCGGCGGTGACGACATCGATCCCGCGCGCTTCGGCGAGGCGCCTCACCCGCGCACCTCCGGGGTCTCCGAGTCGCACGACGCCCTCGAGATCGGCCTGGTCCACCGCGCGCTCGAGGACGGCGTCCCGGTCTTCGCGATCTGCCGCGGCCTCCAGGTGGTGAACGTTGCGCTCGGCGGCAGTCTCTACCAGGACATCGCCGAGCAGACCGGGAGCACGATCGAGCACGGCCAGAAGGAGCGGCGCGACCAGCCGACCCACGCCGTGAAGGTGATGGGCGAGGGCACGCGCCTCGGCAAGATCCTCGGCGCGCTGGAGCTCAACACGAACAGCATGCACCACCAAGCGATCAAGAAGCTGGGCAAGGGGCTACGCGAGGTCGCCTGGTCGCCCGACGGCGTCATCGAGGGCGCGGAGCTGGAAGACTCCGGGCGCTTCCTGGTCGGTGTCCAGTGGCACCCCGAGGAGCTCGTGGGCCGCGACCCGGCCGCGCGGAACCTCTTCGCGGCCATCGTCGACGAAGCCCGCAGGCGGACGAAGCGCTAGACCAGCTCCCAGCGCGAGGGCGCGTCCTTCAGCACGGTCTCACGCACGCGGCCTTCCTTCTTCAGCTTCTTCAGGTGCGACTCCACCGACATCGCCGCCATCGCGTGGAGCGCCTTCGGCACCTCGGCGTAGATCCGCTCCACCATCGCGGGGATCGTCAGGAGCCCGTCGCCGAGCACCTCGAGGATCTGGCGCTCGCGCAGCATGCGATGGTCGATGTACTCCCGGATCTTCGCGGGCGCGTCCTCGATGACGGGCCCGTGCGCCGGGTAAATTCGACGAACATCGAGGCGCTGAAGACGACGGAGAGAGTCCAGATAGTCGGCCAGATTGCCATCGTCCGATGGAATGACCGTGGTCGAGCCGCCGAGGATGACATCGCCGGTGAAGAGCGCTTTCTCCTCGGTCAAGTAATAGCAGAGGTGGTCGGAGGCGTGGCCCGGCGTGTGAATCGGAATCAGCGTGACTCCGTCGCCTTCCACCGTCTGGCCGTCGCGCAGGTCGTCCATCGGCTCGGGGAGCCCGCTGTCCTTGTGGATCATCTTCGCGACGCGGAGCCCGGTGAAGCGCGCGCGGAGCTGGCCGACGCCCCCCATGTGGTCGCGGTGCCGGTGCGTGAGAATGACGCGCGACGGCTGACTGAAGCCGCGCTCGCCGAGGTAGCTCTCCACCAGCCCCAGGTAGTCGGGCACGCCCGCGCCCGTGTCGATCAGGATCGGGTCGCGCCGGCCGACGAGGTAGGTGTTCGTGCCGGGCCCCGTCATCATGCCGGGGTTGAGGCCGAGCACGCGCCCGACGAGGGGCGAGGGGGTCGCCGTGCGCGGAAAGGCCGGGTCGATCCAGCTCATGCGACCACGATAGCAGAAGGTCGCGCGCGCCGCGCTACGCGACCCCGAGGAAGCGGCGCTTGACGTCCTCGTTCGCGGCGAGCTCCGACGGCGCGCCGCCGTACACGATCTGGCCCTTGCTCATCACGTAGACGCGGTCGGCGACGCGGAGCGCGAGCGGCACGTTCTGCTCGACGAGCAGGATCGAGAGCCCCTGGCCCTTCAGGCGAACGAGCATCCGCCCGATCTCGCGCACGATCAGCGGTGCCAGGCCCTCCGAGGGCTCGTCGAGAAGGAGCAGGCGCGGGTTCGTCATGAGCGCGCGCGCGACGGCGAGCATCTGCTGCTCGCCGCCGGAGAGCGTGCCCCCGCCCTGGAGCCCCCGCTCGCGGAGCCCCGGGAAGACGTCGAAGACGCGCTCGGCCGTCCAGCCGCCCGTCCCGGACGCGCCGCGCGCGGCGAGCTGGAGGGTCTCGTCGACCGACCGCGGCGCGAAGATCCGCCGCCCCTGCGGGACGAGGCCGACGCCCCGCTGCGCGATGCGGTACGCCGGGAGCCGGTGGATCGGCGCGCCGTCCAACCGGATCGTCCCCTCGCGCGGCGGCGTGAAGCCGACGATCGAGCGGATCAGCGTCGTCTTGCCGACGCCGTTGCGCCCGAGGAGCGCGACCGCCTCGCCCGGGCCGACGCGCAGCGAGACGCCGTGGAGGACGTGGCTCTCGCCGTAGTAGGTGTGGACCGCCTCGACGTCGAGCATCGCTACTCCTCAGCCGTGCCGAGGTACACCTCGTACACGCGAGGATCGGCCTTGACCAAATCGGGCGGGCCCTCGGAGAGGACCTCGCCGTAGTGGAGCACCGTGATGCTGTCGGCGAGCGAGAAGACGACGTCCATGTCGTGCTCGATGATCAGGAGCGTGATCTCGCGCGGCAGGCCCATGAGGAGCCGCGTCATCCGCTGCGTCTCCTCGGGCGACATGCCCGCCGTGGGCTCGTCTAGGAGCAGGAGCTTCGGCCGTGTCGCCAGCGCGACGCCGAGCTCGAGCTGCCGCTGCTCGCCGTAGGAGAGCCGCCCGGCGGGCTCGCCGAGCCGCTCGGCGAGGCCCACCTGTTCGGCCACCTCGCGCGCGTGGGCGAGCGGCGCGGCGAGCCGCTCGACGGAGCCGAAGATGTCGTAGCTGCCCCGGCCGTCCGACGCCGCGGCCAAGCGCAGGTTCTCGAGCCCGGAGAGGCGCGGGAAGAGATTGGTCCGCTGGAATGAGCGCGAGATCCCCCGGCGCGCGACGGCGTGCGGGGCGAGTCCCGTGAGCGATTCGCCCTCGAAGAGAATCCGCCCCGCGCTCGGGGCGAGCTGACCCGTGATCAGGTTGAACAGCGTCGTCTTGCCGGCGCCGTTCGGCCCGATGATCGCGCGCCGCTCGTGGTGCGGCACGGCGAGCGACACGCCGTTGACCGCCTTGAGCGCGGCGAAGTGGCGGCTCACGCCCTCCACGGCGAGCTGCGGCGGCGGGGACGTCACGCCCGGAGCCCGATCCGCCCCCGGAGGGCGCCGACGATGCCGCCGGGGGCGAAGAGGACGAACGTGATGAAGGTCACGCCAAGGATCAGCATCCAGCGCTCGGTGTACGTGCTCACGAAGCTCTGGAGCAGGATGAACGTGGCGGCGCCGAGCACCGCGCCGCCGAGCGTGCCGGTGCCGCCGATGATGACCATCAGGAGCGCCTCGCCCGACGTCGTCCAGAAGAACGCGTCGGGCGTGATGGACCCGCTGAACTGGGAATAGAGAGACCCGG
>JBGPIS010000353.1:0-3309 GCA_041484965.1 Methylomirabilia bacterium | reverse complement strand
CGGGCGACTGGCAGGTGCTCGCCTCGACCCACGCGTACGAGAAGCCCGAGGCGCACACGCTCCGATTCCAGATCGCGGTGCCCAAGGAGGGCGCCGCGAAGCTAACCTACCGCGTGCGGCTTCGCTACTAGCGCGCGGTGACGCCGAATTTTCTTCGCGTGGCGGTGATGGCACGGTCAAATAGGAAGCGTGGAATCGCTGTTGAGCGAAGAAGCCACCCTCCTGCTGGCGACGCTCGCCGCCTGCGGCTTCCTCGTCCTCGGAACCCTGGAGCTCATCTGGCCGACTCGCCCGCGCCGCGCGGGCGGCCCCACCCGGGAGCCGCGCCGCGCCTATCGACCATCGCCGCCCATCGCGGAGGCTCGCTCGCCGCGCCGGTTGGAGGTCTCCCCGGCGGAAGATCGCGCGTCGGTCGCGCTCCGGATCGGCCGGATGCTGCTGGAGCGGGCGCTGGCCGACTCGAACCCCGCCTCCGACCCGCGTCTCCGGATGGTCTGCCGGGCGATCGCCTGCCTCAATCGCGGTCTCGAGACGGCGCCTGGGGACCTACGGCTCAGGGAGACCCTCGCCGCGGCGCACGACGCCCTCGCGACGGCGGACCGGCAGACCGCGCTCAGGCGGCTCGCGGCAGAGATGCCCTGGCGGGCGCCGGAGTTCGCGGTCGCCGCGCCGGCGCCGCTTCCCCAGTGGGCCAGCGCCGCGAGCGTCACGGGCGGCTGATGTCGCGCGGGCGCCCGTAGAGGCTCACTCGCCGAGGCCGTCGAGCTTCCGGAGCTGCCGGCGCATCACGGGCTTGTCCGCGGCGTCGTAACGCGTGAGGAGGATATCGCCCGCGAGCGCCGGGGCGCGGCGCCGCGGGTCCATGACCTCCTTCGTGAGGACGAGGCAGGCACTCCGTTCGACGCGCGTCTCGCCCTCGTGGAGGATCAGGAGCCGCCCGTCGCCGTCCACCGCCCAGGTGGCCGGGGCGGCGCCTGCCAGCAGCGTGCGGTGCTCCTCCACGGTGATCTTCGTCTGCGAGGTCAGCTGACGGACCGTGGCGTTCGCCCCGAAGACGAGGCGCTGGTAGGGGGAGAACGCCGGATCGCTCCGGTCCACGCGCACCGAGGGCGCCGCGCCCTGCCGGATCACTTCCCAGGTGCCGATAAGATCCGCCTGCTTGCACGGGCGCGTGACGTCGGCCATCTCCTGCGCCGCCGCGGGCCCTGCCGCGGTGCAGAGGGCGACGCCGGCGAGGAGGCTCTGAAGCAGACGCGCGTGGCGCACGGAGAACGATAGCACGCCGCGCGCGGGCGGGCGGGCTGCGCGGCTACTTCCCGCGCTTGGCGAGATACTCCGGGCCCACCAGAACCTCGCGGGGCTTGGCGCCGTCGCCCGGACCGATGACGCGGTCCTGCTCCATCATGTCGACGAAGCGCGCGGCCTTCGGGTACCCGAGGCGCATGCGGCGCTGGAGGAACGAGATCGACGCCTGGCGCTGGCCGATGACGAGGTGCACGGCGTCCCAGTAGAGGTCGTCGCGCATAGCGCCGGCGCCCTCGGCGAGCTCCTCCTCCGTGGCGAGCACGACCTCCTCGTAGACGGCCGTCCCCTGCCGGCGGAGGAAGTCGCAGACCGCGCGGACCTCCTCGTCGGCGACCCACGCGCCGTGGACGCGCATCTGCTTGTTCGCCCCCGGCGGGACGTAGATCATGTCGCCGCGCCCGAGCAGCTGCTCCGCGCCGTTCCCGTCGAGCACCGTCCGCGAATCCACCTTGGACGCCACCTGAAACGCGACGCGCGTCGGAAAGTTCGCCTTGATGAGGCCCGTCACGACGTCCACCGACGGCCGCTGGGTGGCGATGATCAGGTGGATGCCGACGGCGCGCGCGATCTGGGCGAGCCTCACGAGCGACGTCTGGACTTCACCCGCCGACACCATCATGAGGTCGGCGAGCTCGTCCACGACGACGATCCAGTAGGGCAGCCGCTCCGCCGCGGGGACGGCCTTGTTGTAGCCCTCGATGTTCCGGACCTGCCGGCCCTGGAGCAGCGTGTAGCGCTCGTCCATCTTCCCGACGATCCAGCGCAGGCGCGCCGCCGCCTCCTTCGCGTCGGTCACGACGGGTGCCAAGAGATGCGGGATGCCCTCGTACACGGAGAGCTCGAGGCGCTTCGGGTCGATGAGCAGGAAGCGCACGCTGGCGGGCGTCGCCTTGTAGAGGATCGAGCAGATCATCGCGTTGAGTCCGACCGACTTGCCGCTGCCGGTGGCGCCGGCGATGAGCAGGTGCGGCATCGCCGTGAGATCGCCGACGACGGGCACGCCCTGGACGTCCTTGCCCAGCACGAGCGGGAGCCGCCCCTTCGACTCGGCGAACTCCGCGGAGACGAAGATGTCGCGGAGGTACACCATCCCGGCCTCGCTGTTCGGGACCTCGATCGCGACGGTGCCGCGCCCGGGGATGGGCCCGACGATCCGCACCGAGGCGCTCTTGAGCGAGAGCGCCAGATCGTCGCCGAGGCTCACGACCTGGCTCACCTTGATGCCCGGCGCGGGCTCGAACTCGTACGAGGTGATGATCGGCCCGGGGCTCACCTGGACGATGCGCCCCTCGACCTGGAACTCCTGCAGGCGCCTGCGGATCGTCTCGGCGTTCTCTTGCAGCTCCTCGCGCGTCCGCTTGAGCTCCGTCGCGGGCGGCGCCTTCAGCAGACCGACGGGCGGGAGCTGGAACGACTCGGCGCCGCCCTTGCCGAAGTCGAACGTCTCCTGCCACGCGAGCCCCTGCTCGGCGAGCCGGCCGCGCGGCCGCGATGGCTCGACGACGACGGGCGGCGTCACGACCTCGGGCGGCGTTCCCCCCGCGATCGCCACGGCTGGGGTCGCGGGCACGCGCTCGGCGCCGGCGCGCGCGGCCGGCGACGTCCGCGCGGGCTTCCGGCCGCCGAGCCTGCCGAGCCGCGCCGTCGCGACCCGCGCCAGCGCCGCGTAGGAGACGCGCGTCACGAAGAGCACGCCGACCGGCACCGCGGCGACGAGGACGAGCCACGCGCCGACGTTCCCGACCCCCGCGTGCAGCGCGGTGGTGAGCGCCCTGCCGACGATCCCGCCGCGATCGCCGGCCTGGCCGACGAGGCCCGTGGCGACGCCGAGCAGGATGGCGAGCCCCGCGACGGGCTGCCAGCCGCGCGTGACGAGCGGCCGGACGAACGCCGAGGCTCCCCAGGCGCCCAGCAGGAGCGGGAACAGGATCCCCGCGTAGCCGAACGACTGGAACGCGACCCACCCGAGCCACACGCCCACCGGGCCGACGGGGCTCGCCTGCT
>JBGPIS010000352.1:0-3314 GCA_041484965.1 Methylomirabilia bacterium | reverse complement strand
TCCACGCCGATGACGAGGCCGGGGATCTCCTGGCTCTCGTACCGGACGGGGGACGCGGCCTGCGCCGCCTGGAGCTCGAACTGCGACACGATGAAGAGCGTCGCCAGGAGCGGGCGCTTGGCGCGGAGCAGCTCGGGCAGGTCCTCGGGGGCCTGGCCGATCGACACGCGCGCCTCGAGCCCGCTGCCGATCAGCCCCTGGGCGCGCGCGGTCTCGAGCGCCTTCGCCACCTCGCGGCGGACCTCGAGGAGCCGGCTCCACTCGCGGGCGAGCGTGTCGTCGAGCCACTCGACGGGCTCCTCGGGAAATCGCTCGAGATGGACGCTCCCGGCCCGGGCGGCCGGCAGGTGCCGCCACGCCTCCTCGGCGGTGAACGTGAGGATCGGCGCCAGCAACCGCGCGAGCGCGGAGAAGACGTCGTGGCACGCCGTCTGCGCCGCGCGCCGGCGCCCATCGTCGGGCGCGAAGGTGTAGAGGCGGTCCTTGATGATGTCCAGGTACTGCGCCGACAGGTCCACGGCACAGAAGTTGTGGACCGAATGGAAGACCGCGTGGAACTCGTACTCCTCGTACGCGCGTCGGACGCGCCCGATGAGGCGGCCAAGTCGGTCGAGGATCCAGCGATCGACTTCATCCAGGCGCGTGTACGACTGCCGGTCGCGCGCGGGGTCGAAGTCGCCGAGGTTGCCGAGCAGGAACCGGAACGTGTTGCGGATCCGCCGGTACGCGTCGGCGAGCCGGTCCAGGATCTCGAACGAGACGCGGATGTCCTGCGTGTAGTCCTCCGCCGCCACCCAGAGGCGCAGGACCTCGGCGCCGTACTTCGGCAGGAGGTCCTCGAGGCCGATGACGTTGCCGAGGGACTTGGACATCTTCCGCCCCTCGCCGTCCACGAAGAAGCCGTGGGTGATGACGCTCTTGTACGGGGGCTTGCCGCGCGTGCCGAGCGCCTCGAGCAGCGAGGACTGGAACCACCCGCGGTGCTGGTCCGAGCCCTCGAGGTACATCTCGGCCGGCCAGTGGAGATCCGGACGCGTCTCGAGCACGGCCGCGTGGCTGCACCCCGAGTCGAACCAGACGTCGAGGATGTCGGTCTCCTTCGCGAACCGCTCGCCCCCGCAGCCGGCGCAGCGCGTGCCGGCGGGCAGGAGGTCGCGGGCCTCGCGCGCGTACCACTCGTCGCCGCCCCGCCCGTCACGGAAGATCCGCGCGACGTGCTCGACGATCCGTTCCTCGAGCAGTAGCGTCCCGCAGCCCTCGCAGTAGAAGGCGACGATCGGCACGCCCCAGACGCGCTGGCGCGAGATGACCCACTCCGGCCGGTGGGCCACCATGTTGTGGATCCGCTCCTCCCCCCACGGTGGGATCCACTGCACGTCTTGCTTGATCGCGTCGAGCACGCGCGCACGGAACTCCCCCTTGTCGAGCTCGATGAACCACTGCTCGGTGGCGCGGAAGAGCGTCGGGTTCTTGCAGCGCCAGCAGTGCGGATAGGTGTGGTCGAGCGGGCGCTCGGCGATCAGCATCCCGAGCGACCGGAGGCGTTCGACGATCTTCGGGTTGGCCTCCCAGACCGTGAGCCCCGCGAAGTGCTCCACCTCGGCGACGAAGCGCCCATCGTCGTCCACAGGGTTGTAGACGCGGAGTCCGAGGGACTTCCCGAGCTCGTAGTCCTCCTCGCCGTGGCCCGGCGCGATGTGGACGAGCCCCGTGCCCGTGTCCATCGCGACCCAGTCCGCGGCGGCGACCTTCCCCGTGCGCTCGATCCACGGATGGCGGTACGCGAACCCGACGAGAGCGCGCCCGGTGAACCGGCCGAGCTCCCGCGCCCCGTGGAGGTTCACCGTCGCGGCGAACGCGGGGGCGAGCCTGGCGGCGACGACGAGGGTCTCGTCCCCGTGGGCGAGCGCCACGTACTCCTCGTCCGGATGGACCGCGATCGCGAGGTTCGCCGGGAGCGTCCACGGCGTGGTCGTCCAGATCACGAGCGAGGGCCGCGGCGCGTTCGGAACGCCCGGCGGCGCGCCGACGAGCGGGCACTTCACGTAGATCGACGGCGCCCGCTGGTCCTCGTACTCGACCTCGGCCTGCGCGAGCGCGGTCTTGCAGTGCATGCACCAGTGGACGGGCTTGAGCCCCTTGTAGACGAGACCGCGCCCGACGAAGCGGCCGAACTCCCGCGCGATGACCGCCTCGTACGCCGGATCCATCGTGACGTACGGATTGTCCCAGTCGCCGAAGACGCCGAGGCGCTTGAACTCGCTCCGCTGGATGTCGATGAAGCGGAGCGCGTACTCTCGACACTTCCGCCGCTTCTCGACCGGATCCATGGCCCGGCGAACGTCGGTTCCCGCCCGGTCGAGGCCGAGCTCTTTGTCCACCTGATGCTCGATCGGCAGCCCGTGGCAGTCCCAGCCCGGCACGTAGACCGCGTTGAAGCCGAACATCGAGCGCGATTTCACGACGAGGTCCTTGAGGACCTTGTTGAGCATGGTGCCGAGGTGGATGTTGCCGTTCGCGTAGGGGGGGCCGTCGTGGAGGATCCACAGCGGGCGGCCGGCCGCGGCCTCGCGCAGACGCTTATAGATCCCGAATTGCTGCCACCACTCGAGCATTTTCGGCTCGCTCTGCGGCAGGTTGGCCTTCATCGGGAAGGCCGTTTTCGGCAGGTTCAACGTGGCCTTGTAGTCCATGACCGGGAGCGTCATGGTAGCACGGCCGCGCGCTACTTCGGACTGAGGGTGACGACTCCCGCCTGGTTGTCGATCGAAACCTTGAACTGATCGAGGAAATTCCGGCCAAGCAGCCCGTCCACCCCGTCCTGCTCGATGTCGTGGGAGATCACGGGGAGCTTGCTGACTTGCGCCGTGCCCACGGCGACCGAGTCCACCTGGACTGTCTGGACGCTGGCCGTTCCCGTGGCCCCGCGTATCTGCGAGCGCTGCCCCTCCGTGAGCGATACGCCGGCCGCGGTGAGCACCCGCGGATTGACGACGGACAAGTCGGCGCCCGTGTCGAGGATCAGCTTGGTCGTCGTCCTTCCGTTGAGGAGCACGTCCACGACGACGGCCTTGCCGGGCGTGAACTTGACCTCCGCCCCACCCGTGCCCTTCGGCCCGCCGGCCGCACCGGGCTTGCCGGGCTCGCCCGCGCCCGGCGCCGCTGCGGGTGCCGCTGGCGCGTTTTTCAAGCCGACCGGCACCGCGCTCGCGCGGTACTTCTGGGGGACGCTGTCGAGGCCTTCGGAGTAGTTGGCGGCGCCGCGCTCGTCGATCCAGCGGTAGATCTCGGCCCAGGAAGCGGTCGCCGGAGAG
>JBGPIS010000351.1:0-3317 GCA_041484965.1 Methylomirabilia bacterium | reverse complement strand
TTCACCGCGGGCCTCATCTCGGCGGTCATCGGCACGCAGCTTCCCGGTCCCGGAGCGATCTACATTTCACAGAGCCTGAAATTCACGAAGCCCGTGAAGGCAGGGGACACGATCACGGCGTGCGTGGAAGTGGTCGAGGTCGTCCGCGAGCGCAACCGCATCCGTCTCCAGACCACCTGTACGAACCAGCGGGGCGAGGACGTGCTGTCGGGTGAGGCGTGGGTGATGCCGTCCAGGTCCCGGATCGTCTACGACGAGGAGCGGCGCGCGGCGGCCTCGCTCGCCCGGCTCGCGCTGCAGCCGTGGTCCTGGGCCGCCCAGGCGATGAATGCCTGGGCGACGATGGTCACATCAACAGCCCGCCGTTGATCGAGACCTCGGCCCCGGTGATGTAGTCGCCGTCGGCCGAGACGACGTAGCACACGGCCCGCGCCACTTCTTCCGGCGTCCCGAACCGCCGCAGCGGGATCTGACTGAGCAGCTTCTCCTTCACCTTGTCCGGGATGCCCTGGATCATCTCGGTCTCGATGAATCCCGGCGCGATCGCGTTCACCGTGACGCCCTTGCCCGCGAGCTCCTTGGCGAGCGACTTCGTGAAGGCCGCGACCCCGGCTTTAGAGGCCGCGTAGTTGGCCTGGCCGAAGTTGCCGATCTGGCCGATGACCGAGGTCATGTTCACCACGCGCCCGTAACTCTGCGTGAGCATCTGGTCGATGAACACCTTCGTGCAGTTGAACACGCCGTCGAGGTTGATCGCGATCACCTTCCGCCACGAGGCGTGGTCCATCTTCACGAAGGTCTTGTCGGAGTTGATGCCGGCGTTGTTGACGAGGATGTCGAGGTGACCGAACTCCTTGAGGACCTCCTGGGCCATACGGAAGGTGTCCGGATAGTCCGCTACGTCGGCCTGGGCGAGCATGGCCCGGCGCCCCATCTTGCTGATGTGGTCGGCGACGTCCTTGGCGGCGGTCTCGCTCGAGACGAAGTTGACGGCGACATCGGCGCCTTCCTCGGCGAGGGCGAGCGCGACGGCACGACCGATACCGCGGGAGCCTCCGGTGACGAGGGCGGTGCGACCCTTGAGCTTCATGTCGGAGTCCTCCTCTCCGGGGTGGGAGGCCGAGTCTAGCACGCGCTGCGTGGTGGCCCTTGACGCGGGGTGTTAAGCCATTCATCATTGCCGCAGGGGATCAGTCTTCCGCAGAGGAGTGCTATGGCGTACGTCATCAAGCGATACTCGAACCGGAAGCTCTACGACACGCAGGAGAGTCGTTACGTCACGCTCGAAGAGATCGAGGAGATGATCCGCGGGGGCAAGGAGATCTCCGTGGTGGACGCCGCCTCCGGCGAAGATCTCACGGCGGTCACGCTCACGCAGATCATCCTCGAGAACCAGCGCAATCACCGGGGCGGCCTGCCGACCGCGTTCCTCCACCAGCTCATCAAGCACGGCGAGGCGTGGCAGGACTTCGTCCAGCGCTCCATGAAGTCGAGCCTGGAAGGGGTCGTGTCCAACCAGCGCGAGATGGAGCGGGTCGTTCAGGAATGGGCGAGCCGCGCGGGGTGGGGAAGCATAGTCCCCCCCCCGCGGGTCGAGACCAAACGCGACGGCGAGCCTGACGCCGACCGGCTGCGGGAGGAGGTCTCGGCGCTGCGCGAGCGGCTCCGATCCCTCGAGGACCGCCTGGAGAAGCGCAAGAGCCAGGCCAGATAGAGAGAAGAGCCCCGCGCGCTCAGTTCTACGAGTAGACGTCCTTCATCTTGGCCGCGACCGCCGTGTACGTCTCCTGGATGCCCTTGCCCGCCTGCTCGGCCTGGGTCTGCAGCCGCTCGGTCGACCGGGTCACCGCCTGGGCGCCCGCCTCGAGGATCTTGAAGGCCTTCTGCGCCGAGTCCACGCCGTCGGCAACGGCCTTCTGGTAGAACTGGACCGGGTCCTTGGCGCCGTCTTGCCACGCCGTCTGCCACCGGAGCGCCGAGGCCTGCGAGTCCTTCAGCGCCTCGATCGCGCTCTGCTGGAGCTCCGCGTAGAGGCGCACGCTCTCCTTGGCGCCGGCGGCGCCGAACTCCACCATCTCGCGCAGCACGCGCTGGTTGGCGTCGGCCCAGACCGTCATCGTCTCCACGGCCTTGCCGGTGAACTGGCCGAGCATCTCCTGGGTCTTCTTGTCGTCGATCATGAGTAGTTCCTCCTGCCCTTTCCGTTTGGTCCTCGTCGTCCCGGGTTTCGCCATGTCCGCGTCTCCCTTCGAGCTAGAGGATAACGCGACGCGTTAGAAGACGTCAAGCGGAATTATCGCATCGCGTCATCGCGAGCATGCTAGCTTCTGGGCCCTTTTAAATTACTGAGTTAGGGGGAGTACCCATGGCGACGGATACCCTGGCCAGAATGTTCTGGGATCGCGTGGAGAAGAGCGCCGAGCGTCCGGCGCAGTCGTTCAAGCAGGGGGCGGCGTGGAAGAGCATCACGTGGCGCGAGGTGGGCGACATCGTACGCGAAGCGGCCCTGGGGCTCATCACGCTCGGCCGCCAGAAGGGCGATCGCGTGGCCTTGCTCTCGTCGAGCCGCCCGGAGTGGGTCCAGGCTGACTTCGCGATCTTCAGCGCGGGCTGCGTGACGGTGCCCGTCTACCCGAGCTACCCGCCGGACCTCGTCGCCTACGTGGTCAACGACTCCGAGGCAAAGACGCTGATCGTCGAGGACCCGGTCCAACTGGCCAAGGCGCTCGAGGCGCGCGACAAGATGCCGGGACTCGAGCAGATCGTCGTGATTGCGGGCTACGACGCCCCGCAGCCGCCCAAGATGGTGATGACGTGGGCGACTCTCCGCCGGCTCGGCCGGGACAACGAAGCCGCCCGCAAGTCCACGCTCGCCGAGCGCGTCAGGACGACCCAGCCCGGGGACCTCGCGACGATCGTGTACACCTCGGGCACGACCGGGCCGCCCAAGGGTGTCGTGCAGACCCATGGCAACCACATCGCTGCGGTGAACGCCTTCAAGAAGTCGACGTCCGTGGAGGAGGGCTGGGTCCACCTCCTGTTCCTCCCGCTCGCCCACTCCTTCGCGCGGCTCGAGTCGTTCCTGGGCGTGGCGCACGGGCTGACGACCGCGTTCGCCGAGAACCTCGACAAGGTCGGCGACAACTTGAAGGAGACGCGCCCTCACTTCATCTTTAGCGTGCCGCGCGTCTTCGAGAAGGTGTACGCGAA
The DNA here is from genome assembly GCA_041484965.1 of Methylomirabilia bacterium. GTDB lineage: Bacteria > Methylomirabilota > Methylomirabilia > Rokubacteriales > CSP1-6 > JBGPIS01. The sequence goes on along the minus strand of JBGPIS010000351.1, from coordinate 107 downwards.
GATCCTGGCGGGCGTCGAGGCGGGCTCGCCGGTGAAGAGGAAGATCTTCCAGTGGGCAATCGCCGTCGGGCGCGACGTGAGCCGCCACCAGCAGCGCGGCCAGCCTG
>JBGPIS010000350.1:0-3343 GCA_041484965.1 Methylomirabilia bacterium | reverse complement strand
CGCCATCATGGACCGCGCCTTCGAGGTGATATTGGGCGAGGTGCACCGCTACGAGGGGACGATCAACCAGTTCCTGGGCGACGGCGTCATGGCGCTCTTCGGCGCGCCGATCGCCCACGAGGACCACGCGCATCGCGCGCTCAGCGCCGCGCTCGCGATCCAGCGGGAGCTGAAGCCGCTCGCGGAGGACGTGCGACGGATGCACGGCGTCGAGTTCCGGATGCGCATGGGCATCAACACGGGCCTCGTCGTGGTCGGCGCCATCGGCAAGGATCTGCGGATGGACTACACGGCGGTGGGCGACACGACGAATCTGGCGGCGCGATTCCTGGGGCTCGCCAAGCCGGGCCAGATCCTCGTCGGCCGGCGCACCCAGCACCTCCGGGACGGGTTCTTCGTCTTCGAGGATCTGGGCGACTTTCAGGTGAAGGGCAAGACCGAGCCGGTCCGCGCGTACGCCGTCATCAGCGAGATCACCGGCCGGACGAGGCTCGAGGTGTCGAGAGAGCGCGGGCTCACGCCGCTGGTCGGCCGCGAGCCGGAGCTGCGCGCCCTCACCGAGGTCCACCGCCGGGCCGCCGCAGGCGAGGGCGCCATCGCGCTGCTCGCGGGCGAACCGGGCGTCGGCAAATCGCGCCTGCTCTACGAGTTCTTGCAGCGGCTCGATACGACGGGAACCCTCGAGCTGGAGACGACCTGCGTCTCCTACGGCCGCTCCATGGCGTATCGCCCGATCGTGGAGCTGCTGCGGCGCTACATCGGCCTCTCCGACGGGATCGCCGGCGAGGAGCTCCGGAGCCGCGTCGTCGAGCAGCTCCAGTTCCTCGGCCTGGAGGGCGAGGAGCAGGCCATCCTGCTCGCCCATTTCCTCGGCGTGTCCGCGCCGCCGGAATTTCTCAATCGCCTGTCCGGTCCCCAGCTCAAGGAGCGGACCCTCGGCGTGCTCCGCGACGTGCTGCTCCGCGCGAGCGAGCCGGCGCCGCTCATCCTCATCGTCGAGAACATGCACTGGGTCGACGCGGCCTCGGAGGAATTCCTCGCGCATCTGGCAGCGGGCCTGCCCGGCCATCGCGTCCTGCTGGTGTTGACGACGCGGCCGGGCTACGCGGCGCCCTGGCTCGCGCCGCCGCTGGCGGAGACGATCACGGTCGAGGGCCTCGGCGCCGGCGACGTCCGCGGCATGGTCCGGACCCTGCTCGCCGCGGAGGACGTTTCCGAGCAGCTCTTCAAGATCCTCGCCGATAAGAGCGAGGGGAATCCGCTCTACGTAGAGGAGATTCTCCGTCAGCTTCAGGAGACGGGCGGGATCGCCCTCGAAGGCGGCGAGGCGCGGCTCAGCCGCGCCGACGTGACGGTCCCCGCGACCATCCACGACATCATCGCGGCCCGCGTTGACCGCATCGCGGAAGCGCTCAAGCAGACGCTCCAGGGGGCGGCGGTGGTGGGGCGGCACTTCGGAATTTCTCTGCTCTCTCGCATCCTCGAGGCCGTCCCGGATCAGGTGGCCGGGCGCCTCCGGGAGCTCCATGGCCTCGACTTCGTCTTCCCGAGCGCGCAGGAACCCGAGCTGATGTACAGCTTCAAGCACGCGCTGACCCAGGACGTGGTGTACGCCGGCGTGCTGGAGCGCCGGCGGCGGACGTACCACGCGGCCGCCGGGCTCGGTCTCGAAGAGCTGTACGCCGGGCGCATCGACGACGTCGTCGAGCTGATCGCCTATCACTTCGGGCGCAGCGCCGAGGCCGAGAAGGCGGTGGACTACGGGATCCGCGCGGGCGAGAAGGCGCAGCGCCGCTGGGCCAACACCGAAGCGCTGGCGCAGTTCGAGGCCGCGCTCAAGCGCCTGGAGTCCATGGAGGACACCGCCGCTAACCGCTTGCGTCGCATCGACGCGGTGGTCAAGCAGGCGGAGATCAAGTTCGCGCTGGGCCGGCACGCCGAGCACATTCAGGCGCTTGAGGCGATCCGCGACCTCGTCGATTCGACCGCTGATCCGCCTCGTCGCGCGGCGTGGTACTACTGGACGGGCTTCCTCCACAGCCTTACCGGCAGCCGGCCGGAGACTCCGATCGCGTATTGTCAGGAGGCGATCGCGATCGCCAAGGCAACAGCGCTGGACGAAATCCGCGCCTCGGCCGAGTGCTGCCTGTGCCATGTTCTCGGATACGCCGGGCAGCTTCACGAGGCGCTCGCCGCGGGCGAACGGGCGTTGCCGGCCTTCGAAGCGCGCGGAAACATCTGGTGGGCCTGCCGGACACTGTGGGGTCTGAGCCTCACGGCGATCCAGCTGGGGGAATGGAAGCGCAGCCTCGAGTACTGCCGCCAGGGTCTCCGCCACGGCGAGGCTGTCAACGACCAGCGACTGAAGGTCGTCGGCTGGTGGCGGACGGGCTGGACGCACATCCAGCAGGGAGACCTCGAGATCGGGCTGCGATGCTGTGAGGAGGCGCTGGCACTGGCACCCAGCCCGTTCGACGCCTTCATGACCCGGGCGGTGCGTGGCTACGGCTTGATCAAGGTGGGGCGAGCGGATGCGGGAACAGCGGAGCTGGCCGAGGCCGTCGCGTGGTTTGAGCGCTCGCACCTCGGCCTGACGCGCACCTGGTACGCCCTCTGGCTTGCCGACGGGTACCTGCTCCAGGGGCGCTCGGCCGACGCGCAGCCGCTTGCGGAGGAGGTCGTGGTGGCAAGCCGTGAGGCCGGGTACCGCTACTTCGAGGGCGTTGCCGAGCGGATTCTAGGAGCATCGCTCGGCGAGACGGACCGAACACGCAGCGCGGCCCATCTCGAGGCGGCGCTGAGTATCCTCGAGGAGATCGGCGCCCGAAACGAGATGGCAAAGACCCTCGTGGCTCAGGCGCAACTGCGGCGTGCCGCGGGAGAGGTCGTGACGGCACGAGCGCTCCTCGAGCGTGCGCGATCGATCTTCGAAGAGCTCGGCACCCTCGACGAGGCTCCGCGCGTGGGGTCGCTGCTCGAGTCGTTGTCCTGATGGCAGCTCCTCACCAGCCGGTGACGAACCGCTGCCGGCGCACGTCCGCCGCGCCGAAGACAGTCCCGTGCTTCGCCTCGAAGCCAGCCAGAGTGGTGCCGGTGTCCATCATGAACGGCCCCACGACGTCCACCTTGTGCCCCAGGCGGCGGAGGGCTTCGACGACGCCTAGTGGAATGCGGTCCTCCACCTCCAGCCCTCCTGCCCGCACGAATCTGTGGTCGTCGAAGCTCCGGTGATGATGCAATGAGTTGAACCGCGGGGCCTCGATCGCCTCCTGGGGACGCATCCCGAAGACCGCGATGTTGAGGAAGACCTGGAGTGCCTGCTGATCCTGGCTGTCGCCCCCGG
>JBGPIS010000349.1:0-3344 GCA_041484965.1 Methylomirabilia bacterium | reverse complement strand
CGACGTGCGGCGCTTCAATTTCAGGTTCCGCCGGGTCTAGACCTCCGGCGCTGCCCCTCGCTTACGACCCCCGTCTGGTGATAAGCGACACGCGCCGCGTCGCATCGGGCGGCGGACAAGCAAGAGGCCGGGCACAGGGCCCGGCCTCGAGCGAACTAATCGAACGAACGCGTCGTCTACTTCGACTGCGTGGACGGAGCCGCAGTCGCCGGCGAAGCGGCGGGCGCGGTCGCGGGGGGCATGCTCGCCGCGCTGCCGTTCAGGCGCGCCGTCGTCTCGGTGTCGAGACGGCCGGTGACCTTCAGGCCTTCCTTCGTCTGGTACTCACGAACCGCGGCCGACGTGCGGGGACCGTGGATCCCGTCGATCGGACCGGGGTGGTAGCCCTTGTCCATCAGCGCCTGCTGGGAAGTGCGAACGTCGCCCATGCCGGCGCGGTCCATGTCCTTGTCGGTCTTGTCGCGCTTGAACGCGCCCTTGACCTTGTCCTTGGCCTCGACGAACTTCTCCTTGGTCTTGTCCTTGATCTCGACCGCCTTGTCCTTGGTCTTGTCCATGATGCTCTCGGTCTTGCTCTCGACCTTGTCCTTGGCGCGCTCGACCTTGTCCTTGACGGTGTCGTCAGCGATGGCAGGCACCGAGCTCCAGGCGCAAGCCAGGGCCACGGCGCACGCAGCAGTAATGAACTTGTTCATTTGGAAAGTCCTCCTGCCCGCACGTAGTGCAAAACCGGCACCAGTGACCCGGGCCCCGCGGCTATGCAACGATCTGCACACCCAAACCTTCAATTGATACGCTTGGCCCGGCCCGTCCATTCCTTATCGCGCAGGATGAACTTCTGGACCTTGCCGGTGGAGGTCTTCGGCAGGTCGCCGAACTCGACGCCCGCCGGGCACTTGAAATGCGCGATGTGCTGGCGGCAGAAGTCGATGATCTCCTGCTCGGTGGCGGCCGCGCCGGGCTTGAGCGTGACGAACGCCTTCGGCCGCTCGCCCCATTTTTCGTCGGGAACGGCGACCACGGCGCATTCCATGACGGCCGGGTGGCGGGCGACGCACTGCTCGACCTCGATGGTCGAGATGTTCTCGCCGCCCGAGATGATGATGTCCTTCTTCCGGTCGCGAAGCTCGATGTAGCCGTCGGCGTGCCACACGGCGATGTCGCCCGAGTGGAACCAGCCGCCGCGGAACGCCTCGGCCGTCGCGTCGCGCTGCGCGAAGTAGCCCATCATCGCGTTATTGCCGCGCATGATGACCTCCCCGAGCGTCTGCGCGTCCTTCTGGACGTCGTTCATGTCGGCGTCCACGACGCGGACCAGGTCGAAGAGCGCGTAGCCCTGGCCCTGGCGGGCAGCGAGCCGCGCCTGCTCCTCGTTCGGCAGCGCGTTCCACTCCTCGTGCCACGCGCACACGGTGTGCGGGCCATAGGTCTCGGTGAGGCCGTAGACGTGGACGGGCCGGAAGCCGAGCTCCTTGAGCTTGGCGAGCAGCGTCGGCGACGGCGGCGCGCCCGCGACGGTGACCGTGACCGGACGCGCGAGCGTGTGCGCCTTCGGGTCATTGATGACCCCGATGTGCACGGTGGGCGCGCCGTTGTAGTGGGTGACGCCCTCCGTGTCGATCATCTCCCAGATGCGCGCCGGCTCGACCTTGCGCAGGCAGACGTGCGTGCCCCCGACGGCCGTGACGCCCCACGTGAAGCACCAGCCGTTGCAGTGAAACATCGGGAGCGTCCAGAGGTACCTGGCGTCGAAGCCCATCCCCGTCTCGAGGACCTCGCCGATCGCGTTGATCCACGCGCCGCGGTGCGAGTACATGACGCCCTTCGGGCGGCCGGTCGTGCCCGAGGTGTAGTTGATCGCGAGCATCTCCTCCTCGTCCTTGAGCCAGTTCTCGACGGGAGCGGGCGAGGCCTTGGCGAGGAAGTCCTCGTAGGGGTCGCCGGGCGCGCCCGTGTCGTCCACGCGGACGACCGTGATCCCGGAAAGATCGATGGATTTCACGACGGGCTCGAACTCGGCGTCCACGAACAGGAACTTCGAGCCCGAGTGCTTGAGGATGTAGCCGATCTCGTCCGAGTTCAGCCGGATGTTGATCGCGACGAGAACGCCGCCGGCGGCGGGGACACCATAATGCGCCTCGAGCATCGCCGGGATGTTCGGGCAGAGGAACGCGACCCGGTCCTGCTTCTCGAGGCCCGCGCCGCGCAACCCCGACGCCAGCCGGTTTGCCCGCTCCTCGAGCTGCCTGTACGTATAGCGGCGCGCGCCGTGGACGACGGCGGTCTTCTGCGGGAAGACGTACGCGCTGCGCGTGAGGAAGCTCACCGGGGTGAGCTCGGTCCGGTAGACGTGGCGAAACTCGCTCATGGGCCGCTCCTCCGACCTGGTTTGGGCAAGTTTACCCCATTCCTCCAGGCGGAGGGCCCGGCCGGCGCACCCTGGGAGAGCCCGCTACTTCGGCTGCGGCGTCAGACGCAGATAGGGCTTGAGCGCCCGCCAGCCCTTCGGGAACTTCGCCTTCGCTTCGTCGTCGGTGACGGCGGGCACGATGATGACGTCCTCGCCCTGCTTCCAGTTGACGGGCGTCGCGACTCTGTGGGCGTCCGTGAGCTGCAGCGAGTCGATGACGCGCAGGATCTCGTCGAAGTTGCGCCCGGTGGTCTGCGGATAGGTGATCATCAGCCGGATCTTCTTCTTCGGGTCGATGACGAACACCGTCCGCACGGTGTAGACCTCGTCGTGCGCGGGATGCATCATTCCGTACAGGTTCGCCACCTTGCGCTCGGGGTCGGCGATGATCGGGAAGTTCGGCGCGTAGCCCTGGGTTTCCTTGATGTCGGCCGCCCAGCCCTTGTGCGACTCCACCGGATCGATCGAGAGGCCGATCGGCTTCACCCTCCGCCGATCGAACTCCGGCTTCAGGCGCGCGACGTAGCCGAGCTCCGTCGTGCAGACGGGCGTGAAGTCGCGCGGGTGCGAGAAGAGGATCCCCCAGCCGTCGCCGAGCCACGGGTGGAAGCTGATCCGGCCCTCGGTGCTCTCAGCGGTGAAATCCGGCGCGGTGTCTCCGAGTCTCAGGCTCATGGTGTGCTCCTTTCTTCGTGGCTACCTTGACGATGTAGTCCGCGAATTGCGGCGTGGGATCGAAGCCTAGCACATCCGGTGCGTTGGCGACGAAGTTCGACGTGGCGTTGACGTCGTAGAAATAGACGCGGCCGTCGTCGCGGCCGACGAGGTACTCGACGCCGCCGACGTCGATGGACGCGGCGCGCGTGAGCGCCAGCACCTGGTCGACCACCTCGCGCGCTGCGTCGTAGCGCGTCACGCTCAGCCCGGGCTTTGG
>JBGPIS010000348.1:0-3349 GCA_041484965.1 Methylomirabilia bacterium | reverse complement strand
CTCATCGCGGCGGCGCCGAGCGCGGCGGTCGCGATCGGTCTGCTCTTCGCGCGCCACCTGCTCTCGCAGATGGACGTGCCCACGCGGCAGGCGTACGTCATGGCGCTCGTGGAGGACCACGAGCGAGAGGCGGCGGCCGCCGCGACGAACCTGGCGCGGACCGTGGCGCAGGCGGTGACGCCCGCGCTGACGGGCTGGGTCATGCAGGCCGTCGCGCTCTCGGCGCCGTTCGTCCTAGGCGGCGGTCTGAAGATCCTCTACGACGTCCTGCTCTGGCGAACCTTCAAGGACGTGAAGCTCTCCCGCGACTAGGCCGCCGCGGGTTCGGCGCGGTCCCCTCTTCGACCACGCTAACTCTCACCCCCAGTGAACGTTCCATTCACGTTGCGGCCGAGTAACCCCCAGAAGCCACGGGTCTCTGAAGGGACCGCGCCGAACCCGCGGCGGCCTACTCACGATGCTTGCCGCGCAAGTAGTCCTGGTCGGGGGCAGGGCGCACCTCTCCGAGACCCGTCGCGCAGGTAGGTCCGCCAGGTGGGGGCGGAATGTGCTCTCCGAGACCCGTTGCTTCTGCGGGTCTTTCGGTCGCCGTGCGAACGGAGCTACCGCTGTGGAGGAGAGCCAGCGTGGTCGAGGGGGGCACACTCCGCCCCCACTCGCGGCGAACTACTTGATCGCGACGGCCTTGACATGCCGGAAGTCGGTGACGCCCTGGAGCGACTTGAGCACACCGTCCTGGACGAGCGTCGTCATTCCCTCAGACTTCGCCAGCACGAGCATCTCGGCCACGGTTGCCTTGGTCACGATGAGCCGCTTCATCTCGTCGGCGACGATGAGGAGCTCGTGGATGCCGGCACGGCCGCGGTAGCCCGACTTGGCGCAGTTCGCGCAGCCCTTGCCCTTGTAGAGCACGAAGGACTCGTCGTACGTGTGGCCGAGCCGCTCGAACGCGGCCGCGCCGTAGGCCTCGACGAGCTCGTCGTACTCTGCGCGCTCCGGGTGGTAATCGGTCTTGCAGCTCGAGCAGATCCGCTTGACGAGCCGCTGCGCGAGGACGCCCAGGAGCGCGTCGGCAAAGTTGAACGGGTCCAGACCCATGTCGAGGAGGCGGATCACCGTCTCCACCGAGCTGTTCGTGTGGAGCGTCGAGAAGACGAGGTGGCCGGTGAGCGACGCCTCGATGCCGGTGGACGCCGTCTCCTCGTCGCGCATCTCACCGACCATGATCACGTCCGGGTCGGCACGCAGGAAGGAGCGCATGGCCTGGGAGAACGTGAAGCCGATCTTCGGGTTCACCTGCACTTGGCGCAGGCCGTACTGCGTGATCTCGACCGGATCCTCCGCAGTCCAGATCTTCCGCTCGGGCTTGTTGATATAACCGAGGACGGAGTGCAGCGTGGTCGTCTTGCCCGATCCGGTCGGCCCCACGCACAGGATCAGACCGTAGGGCTTTTCGGCGATCTTCTTCAGCTCGCGGAGGTTGCGCTCCGTCATCCCGAGCTTGTCGAGGGACATCGGCTCGCTGGCGGAGAGGATCCGCATGACCACGTCTTCGTTCTGGTCCGCGGTCGGGATGGTGGCGACACGGAGCTCGATGTCGCGGCCGTCCGCGACCTTGAACTTGATCTTGCCGTCCTGCGGCTTGCGCCGCTCGGCGATGTCGAGCAGCGCCATGATCTTGATCCTTGCCACGATCGCGCGGCGGTACGCGCCCGGGATCTTCTGGTACTCGGTGCAGCTGCCGTCCACGCGGTACCGGATCACCGTGTCCTTCTGGACGCCGTAAGGCTCGATGTGGACGTCCGACGCCCGCGCCTTGTAGGCGTCCTGGATGATCTGGTTGGCGAGCCGGATGACGGCGCTGTCGTTCTCGTCCAGCTCGCCCGCGCTCATCTCGATTTCCGGCACATCCTCGACCTTCAGGCTGTTGAGGATGTTGCGCATCGAATCCCTCGAGGCGCCTTCGCCGCCGGAGGTGCCGAGGTAGAGGGCGATGTCCTTCCGAAGGCCGACGGCCCACTTGATCTTCCGGTTCTTCAACGCCTGGTTCACGCTGTCCACCCGCTGCAAATCCTGTGGATTGTCGATGAGGACCACGATGCCGTCGTCCTCGCGACGGAGCGGCAGCCAGAAGTTGCGCTTGAGGTATTCGAGCTTCATGTCCTTCATGAGGTCGGGCGGCGGGATGACCTTCTCGTCGAACTCGACGAAGGGGCAGCGGTAGAACTGGCTCAGCGAGATGCCCATCTCGGCCTTCGGGACCTTGTACTGCTCGATCAGGATCGACTCGACGTCGATCTGGCGGCGACGCGACTCGGCGATCGCGGAGCTGAGCTCTTCCTGCGTGATCCGGTGCTGGCCCAGGAGGTAGTCGAACTTCGTCTTCGACCGGGTCTGGCTCTGGAGGAGCTGGTTCTGATTGTTGAACGCGATCCCGAGCGTCTTGGCGATGCGCGCGACGCCCGTCTCGTCGTCCTTCGTGAACCTGGGGCCCTTCTTCTTGTTGAGGAGCTGGATGACGCCGATCGGTTTCGCATCGTGGAGGACCGGCATGGCTAGGATCTGCTGGGTCCGGTAGCCGGTCTTCTTGTCCCACGAGCTGTCGAAGCCGAGCACCGGCGAGATCTTGGCGATCTCGGCCCTGTCATAGGCGTCCGTGATGTTGACGACCTTGCCCGTCGCGGCCACGAAGCCGGCGATGCTACGCTCGCTGACCGGAAGCCGGATCTCCCGGACGGTGTCGAGCGCGAGGAACTTTGAGAACATCTCCTTGCGGTCCAGTTCGACCGCGTAGAGGGTCATGCGGTCGGCGTCGATCAGACCGAGGATCTCCCCCTGGAGCTCGATGAAGAGCGTATCGAGGCTCTTTGCGGCGTGGATCCGGTCGACGAGCTGGACGAGCCGCTGCTCGTACGCCAGCCGTTCCTGCAGGATCTGAACCGAGTCTTGCTGGGCCACGCCCCTCCCCCAGGCTGTCACACCTATGCAGTCGAACCTACTATAGTATAACAGATTCCCAGGCTCGGGCGTCAGCCTCGGGTCAGGATCGGGGGGGGCGCCGGCTCAGCGCCCGAGGGCCGCCAGGATCTCCTCCACGCGGGTGAATTTGACCCGGGGCCGCCCCTGGGCGCGCCCCTGCGCCACCTCGAGCTCGTTCAGCTTGAGCCAGTCTGCATAGGACACGCAGTTCGGCGTGCGCTGGCGCACGAGCGCCTCGGCGGCGGCGGCGGGCTGGGCCGGCTGGAGCACGGCCCCCTGCCCGAGGTCCTCGAACATGCACTGGACCGTCTCGGCCGCGTCGGGCTTGTTGGTCCCGATGACACCCGACGGCCCGCGCTTGATCCAGCCG
>JBGPIS010000347.1:0-3376 GCA_041484965.1 Methylomirabilia bacterium | reverse complement strand
TTCCCAAGGGTGGGCGCGAGCACGTGGCGGTTCCCGGCATCGGCGAGGATCGAGTGCGCGTTCGGGTGATCCGGCAACACCTGCTGCGGCGGTTGCACCGTCCCCGGCGGCCCGATGGGGTTCACGGTGATCTTGTGTCCGGGGTAGGACGCGCCGAGCAGGAAGCGGCCCGTGCGGTCGGTGGAGATGTAGGCCAGGCTGTCGGCGAGCGGGCCGTTGGCCACGTGCGTGAGCTTGCCGCTTGCCGGGTCGATGGCGAATCCGGCCGCGATCTTCGGCTCGCCGCGCGTCCCCGCGTAGAGAAACCGGCGATCGGGGCTCACCGCATCGGCGTTGAAATTCCGGGCTTGGTGACACCGGGAATCGGCACCTTTTCTACGACCGTCAGGTCGCCGCTCTGCCGATCGAGCTGCAGCACGTAGATTTCGTTGCCTTCGGCATTGCCGACATAGACGAAGGTGGCGGCACGCGCCAGCGATGCCATCATCGCCCCCGAACCCAGGGCACCCGCAAGTGACACCGCCAACAACCCGTAACGAAATGTTCCATGCATGATCTCCTCCCTCTGGAGCGCCTATCTTAGACCGCGAGGACTTCCGAGGTGATCTGCCCTGCGCGACAGGTCACGACGCGGAGCACGGGCGGGCCGGCGAGGTAGGGGCGGTCCCGTGATTGCTTGGAGATCTGGAAGCAAGTCGACGGGGTGGTAAAGAGCGGCACGCCCTCGCGCACGGCCTCGTGCTGGAGGTGGACGTGGCCGCACAGCACCCCGCGGACGTTGCCCGCCTCGCGGATCACGGCCCACAGCGCGTCGGCATCCGTCAGCATTTGATCGTCCAGCCACGGTACGCCGACCGGGACGGCGTGATGGTGCACGGCGATCACGGCGTGGCGATCAGCCGCTTCCCGGAGGCGATCGCGGAGCCACGCGAGCTGATCGTCCCCCAGGAGGCCGGGCTTTTTGCCGGGGTCGAGCGAGTCGAGGGCACAGAGCCGGTAGCTATCGACGTCGACCACGTAGCGATGCGGCTGGTCCTCGGGCGCCGGCGCGCGCAGCACGATGCGGCGAAAGGGGCCACGGCGGTCGTGGTTGCCCATGAGCATGTAGGTCGGGACCGTCAGCCGCTCGAGGATCTCGCGGAAAACGGTGTAGGCCAACTCGTAGTCGCCGTCGGTGACCCCGCGGGCACCGCGCTGGACGTCCTCGTCGAGATCGGGGCTGGCGAGGTCGCCACCGACGATCACGAACGCGGGCCGGGGTCGCAGGTTGTTGACGGCGTCGACGACTCGCTCGAGCGTCCGGCACGTGTCTACGTCACGAACCTGGACGCCGGGGCGCACGATGTGGGTGTCGGTGAAGTGCACGAACCGGAGGTCGTCGGCCATCGCCCGTACTCGTACGCTGGCCCCGGGGACCTGTCAAGCACGCCCGGCAGAAGGTATCAAAACGAGGACATTGACCATGTAGCCTCGTGTAGCTACATTGACGGCATGGAGTAGATCGGCCTCCGCGAGCTGAAGAACCGCCTCAGCCACTACGTGCGGCGGGTCCGGGCCGGGCATCCGATCCAGGTCACCGACCGGGGCGAGGTGGTGGCGGAGCTGCTGCCACCGGCGCGCTCGGTCGCGAGCGCCGACACGCGGCAACGGCTCGCGGAGATGGCGCGCCGCGGGCTCGTCAGGCTGGGCGCGCCCAATGATCGACGGCTCTACCGGCGGCTCCCCCGGCTCGTGCCCGCGGGGACCGTCAAGCGCCTCGTCGACGAGGAGCGGGGCGAGCGCTGAACCTCTACGCGGAGTCGAGCGCCGTCCTCTCGTGGCTCCTCAGCGAGCCCGGCAGCGACGTGGTACGGAGCGCGCTCGCCGAGGCGGAGCATGTCCTCACATCGGACCTCACGCTCGTCGAATGCGACCGCGCCCTGATCCGGGCGGAAGTCTCGCTCGGCCTCCGCGCAGCCGAGATCGAGGGGCGACGAACCCTCCTCGAGACGACCGCCGCTCACTGGACTCTGCTATCGATCGGCCCCGCCGTCATCGACCGCGCGCGCCGGCCGTTTCCCGCCGAACCCATCCGAACGCTCGACGCCCTGCATCTTGCCAGCGCCCTCGGCGCCGCCGAAACGCTGGACGGCCTCACCGTGCTGAGCCTCGACCGCCGGGTTCGCTCCTCGGCCCGTGCCTTGGGCCTGAGCGTGTTGCCCAGCGCATGATATGAGAGCTGCACGTGCGTCTCCGGGCCTGACGAGGAGAGAACCTTCAACGCCACTCTCGCGCACCGCGCCAAATCCTGGCATCGTCGCCGGTAAGTCGTCCATCAGGAGGAAGCCCTGAAGATCCGTGACGTGCAGGCCCGTACCGTCGTCGCCCCGCTCGATCCGCCCGTCCGCACGGCCTCGGGGCACGTGACCCAGGCGCCGCTGCTGCTCATCGACTTGGCGACCGACGAGGGCGCCGTCGGGCGCTCCTACCTCTTCGGCTACCATGCGTTCACGCTGGGCCCGCTGCGCGATCTCGTGCTGTCACTCGGCGAAATGATCAAGGGTGACGAGATCGCGCCCGTCGAGCTGGACAAGAAGCTGCGCGCGCGCATGACGCTGTTCGGCACGCGCGGGCTCCAAGGCATGGCGGTGGCGGGGCTCGACATGGCGGCCTGGGACGCCCTCGCCGTCGCCGTCGGCGTCCCGCTGGCCAATCTCCTGGGCGGCCGGCCCCGCCCCATCCCCGCCTACAATAGCCTGGGGATGATCCCGCCGGGCGAGGCCGCCGACGCGGCGGCCAAGACCGTCGCTGCCGGCTTCACGGCGATGAAGGTCAAGATCGGCTGGCCGACGCTCGCCGAGGACCTGGCCGTCGTGCGCGCGGCGCGCCAAGCGCTCGGCGACGATGCGGTCCTCATGGTCGACTTCAACCAGTCGCTGGCGGTTCCGGAGGCGATCCGCCGCGGGCGCGTGCTCGACCGCGAGGGCGTAGCCTGGATCGAGGAGCCGGTGCGCGCCGACGACTACCGCGGCGCCGCCGAGGTGGCCGGGCAGGTCGCCACGCCCATCCAGATCGGCGAGAACTTCAACAGCGTGCACGAGATGGACCTGGCGCTCTCGCTCGCGGCGAGCGACCTCGTCATGCCCGACCCGCAGCAGATCGGCGGCGTCACGGGCTGGCTACGGGCAGCGGCGCTGGCCCAGGCGGCGGGCGTGCCGTGTTCGAGCCACCTCTTCATCGAGGTGAGCGCTCACCTGCTGACGGTCACGCCCACGTGTCACTTCATCGAGTATCTCGACGTGGCCGCGCCCGTCCTCGCCGAGCCGCTCCGCCCAGTGGACGGAATGATCCAGGCCCCCGCGCGCCCCGGCATCGGCCTTCAGTGGAACGAGGACGC
>JBGPIS010000346.1:0-3384 GCA_041484965.1 Methylomirabilia bacterium | reverse complement strand
CGCCCAGGTGCTCGATCTGGCCGCGCCGACCCGCGTGGAGGTGCTCCCCGAGATCAAGGTCGGCGCGGACGGCCGACCCTATCCGGGAATCGAGGAGAAAGTGCTCGCGCTGCTGACCACGCGCGGTCTTCTCGCCCGGGCCACGGTACAGGCGTTCGCGCCGGAAACAATCCGCCGGCTGCGCCAACTGGCGCCCGCCGTGCGGACGATGTTGCTCGTCAGCCGAGCCCTGGTCGAGCGCGCGGGCGTGACACCGGCGACGGCCGTTCAATGGACGCTGGACGTCGGCGCCACCGATCTCGGAATGGATCACCGGCTCGTCGATCGGGGCGTGGTCGAGGCGGCGCGCAAGGCCTCGGTCAGGCTGTCGGTGTGGACGGTCAACGCCGAGGCGGGCATTCGCCGTCAGATCGATCTCGGCGTCGACGTGATCATGAGTGACCGCCCCGACCTTGTGAAGCGCCTCACGGGACGCTGACGCGCGGGAAACCGCACGCGGACGCAGAGAAGATTCGACGAACGCTTCGAGGGCGCGTAGCTGGTCATCCGTCAGATCCTGCGGAAGAAATGTTCGCTTGTCGCCCCCGAACGGCTCTCTCTCGTCTGGCGCCAGAAGCATTGAGAAGACATCGGCCAGGAGCCGCATTGAGTCCGCAAATGCTCCACTGGTTTCCTTGGCGCGATTTGAAAACGCTTTGTGATACTGACTTTCGGTCGGACGACTGGAGTGCTTCTGAATCTCGGCGCACACCTGTGCTACAGCAAGCTGCTCGTCAGAATTCTTAGGCAGGTTGGCACGCTTCGTCCGAAATCCTGCACCTCGTGCCTGGCATGACGGCTATCGCCGCCAGAGGCAAGGGATCACGTCGCCGCTGACGGACCTCGTCAATCAAAGCATCGGCGAACACGGACCGGGCATGTCGGCTGCTCATCCCTCGTCTTCCAACCACAGCATCTCGGGGGTCACGACCTGCGGCGTCAGGAGCCCCAGACGTCGATTGATCACGGCCAGGTGCGCTATCTTACGCACGCCCTGCCATGTCTCCCTCTTCTAACGGCCTGCGGGCTGGTCGTGCCCGAGATCACCTTCCTCACCAGCTGGCCCAGCGCCCGGCGAGGACGGGCGGAAGCGCCAAGGGTTTCTCGATCAGGTCGGCGAGGTGGTGAACGGGGGGAAAAGCGCGTGGCGCCTCTGACGCTTTGGAGTACGCTCGTCGGGCGATGACACAACCGCCCGCTCGGCTCCCGGCATCGGCGGCCCGCCGCTACATTCTCGCCCTCGACCAGGGGACGTCGGGCTCGACGGCGCTCGTCGTCGACCCCGAGGGCCGCGTGCTCGGGCGGGGCTACGCCGAGCTGGCGCAGTACTATCCGCGGCCCGGCTGGGTCGAGCACGATCCCGAGGAGATCTGGTCGACGGTCGGCCACGCCGCCGAGGCGGCGCTCCGGGACGCGGGGGTGAGCGGAGCGGAGGTCGCGGCCATCGGGATCACCAACCAGCGCGAGACGACCGTCGTCTGGGAGCGCTCCAGCGGGGCGCCGATCCATCGTGCGATCGTCTGGCAGTGCCGACGGACGGCGGAGCTGTGCGACCGTCTCCGCGCCGACGGCGCCGAGCCGCGCGTGCGCGAGCGCACGGGACTCGTCCTCGACGCGTACTTTTCGGGGACGAAGATCCGTTGGCTCCTCGACGAGGTTCCGGGGGCACGCGGACGCGCCGAGAGCGGCCAGCTCGCCTTCGGGACGGTGGACTCGTGGCTCCTCTGGAAGTTGACGGGCGGCGCCGTGCACGCCACCGACGCGAGCAACGCGTCGCGGACCCTCTGCCTGAACCTTCACACCGGCGAGTGGGACGACGAGATGCTGGAGCTCCTCGACATCCCGCGGGCGCTCCTGCCGCGCGTCATGCCGTCGGCCGGGGTCTTCGGTGAGACGGTGGACCTCGGCTGGATCCCGCGGGGCGTGCCGGTGGCGGGGATCGCGGGCGACCAGCAGGCCGCCCTGTTCGGTCAGGCCTGCTACGCGCCGGGCTCGGCGAAGAACACGTATGGCACCGGCTGCTTCCTGCTGTTCAACACCGGCGACACCCCCGTCGTCTCGCGCCACGGCCTCCTCACGACCATCGCCTGGCGCATCGACGGTCGGACGACGTACGCCCTCGAGGGCAGCGTCTTCATTGCCGGCGCCGTCGTGCAGTGGCTGCGCGACGGGCTCGGGCTTCTCCGGTCGGCCGCCGAGAGCCGGGCGCTCGCAGAATCGGTGCCCGACACGGGAGGTGTCTACTTCATCCCGGCGTTCGTCGGTCTCGGCGCCCCGTACTGGGACATGCACGCGCGGGGCGCGATCGTCGGGCTGACGCGGGGAACGACGGCAGCGCACGTCGTCCGCGCGGGGCTTGAGTCGATCGCCTACCAGAGCCGCGACGTGCTGGAGGCGATGGTCGCCGACGCCGGCGCGCGGATCCGCGCGTTGCGCGTGGACGGTGGGGCCGCGGCCAACGACTTCCTCTGTCAGTTCCAGGCCGACATCATGGACGTCCCCGTCGAGCGGCCGCGGGTCATCGAGACGACGGCGCTGGGCGCGGCGGGGCTGGCCGGGCTCGGGGCCGGCGTCTGGCGGTCGCTGGAGGCGATCGCTCAGCGCGCCGTCGTCGAGCGGACCTTTACGCCGGCCATGGACCCGCGCCTGCGCGACGAGCGCTACGAAGGATGGCGGCGCGCCGTCGAGCGCGCCCGGACTGCCCGGTAGCTTCGAAAAGGAGAGAACGCATGAAACGATTTGCTTTGCTGACACTGGCCCTCGTGACCGCGCTCGGCCTGGCGCCCGCGGCCTCGGCCCAGGCGCCGATCGAGGACGAGCTGGTCCTCATCACCCCGGTCTCGAAGTTCGTCTTCGACGGCGCGCTCAAGGCCTTCGCGCAGTACGCCAAAGACAAGTGGAACGTCACCGTCAAGACCAACGGCATCCCCGCGGGGACGCCCGTGGCTTACGGCCGCATCGTGGAGTGGAAGGGCCGGCCGGAGGCGGATATCTTCTGGGGCGGCGAGTCGGCGCTCTTCGAGAAGTTGGCGGAGCAGAAGCTCCTCGCCAGGCTCGAGCTGCCGAAGGCGGTCATGGACGTCATCCCGGCGTCCATCGGCACGCCGAAGCCCATCCCCCTCAAGGACCCCGACGGCTATTGGGTGGGCACCGCGCTCGAGCCGTACGGGCTCGTGTACCACCCACGGGTGCTCCGACGGCTCGGCGTCGCCGACCTCAAGGACTGGGACGACCTGCTGAACCCGAAGCTCAAGGGCAACGTCGCGCAGTGCGCACCCACCCGCTCGTCCTCGTCGAACGCGACCTACGAGGTGATGCTCCAGTCCAGGGGCGAGGCCGCGGGCT
>JBGPIS010000345.1:0-3388 GCA_041484965.1 Methylomirabilia bacterium | reverse complement strand
TGCTCGGCGGAGAGCGCGCGCGCGCACGTCTTCCAGGCGCTCCGGAAGATCCGCCTGAGCCTCAACGGTCACGACATTCACCTGATGGAGTCCCGCGCATGAGCCCCAAGCCTTCCGTGTGCCGCGAAATCGAGACCGACCTCGTCGCCACCGCGACGGGAGAAGGCGCCGCCGCCGCCACGCGGCGCGTGCAGGATCACGTCGATCGCTGCGCGCCCTGCCGCGACGACTTCGCCCGTTATCGCGCGATCGACTCCGTCACGCGGCGTCTGGGGCGCGAGGCCGGCGAGCCCGTGCCCGCGGCCCTCGCCGGCGTGCAGGCCCGCCTGGCGGATCTCCGCCGTCGCCTCGTGACCTACAGGATCTTCCCATCGCCGCTCGGCCACCTGCTGATCGCGCGGTCGGAAGAGGGCGTGTCGCTGGTGGAATATCTCGGGAGCGCGAGCAGCTTCGGCGCGTCGCGCCTGAGCCGCACGGAGGGCGTGGAGGCCGTGCGGGACGGCGCCGAGATCGAGCGCCTGTATCACGACCTGCTCGAGTACCTCGACGGCCGCCGCGCGCAGCTCGGCTGGCCGCTCGACCTGAGGCTCGCGCGCAGCGACTTCCACCGCGCGGTGCTCGAGGCGACGGCGCGCGTGCCGTACGGCGCCGTGGCGTCCTACGCGGGGATCGCCCGCCGGATCGGCAAGCCGGCGGCGGTGCGCGCGGTCGCCCAGGCGCTCCGGTGGAACCCGCTGCCGATCGTGGTCCCGTGCCACCGGATCATCGGAAGCTCGGGCGCGCTCACCGGCTACGCGGGCAACAAGGTGACGCTCAAGCAGCGTCTCCTCGCGGTCGAGGGTGTCCGCACGCACCGGGCCAACCACGACGCGCGGATCGAGCGCGACGCGATGTACGTCCGCGCGCGGGAGGACACCGAGTACTGCCTGCCAACGTGCGGCTCGCTCGCCCGCCTCTCGCTCGCCGAGCTCACGCTCTTCGCGTCGCGCGCGCGCGCCGAGGCGGCGGGGCTCGGGCCCTGCACGAGCTGCCGGCCGGATCTCCATCCGATTGCACCGGGGCCTCCGCGCGCGCTCTTCGACGAATGAACGAGGGCGTGGAACCCGAGTCGGTCTTCGCCGTCGAAGGGAATGTGTATTACCCGACCGGGCGGGCGGTCGGCCCGTGGTCGGCGGACACCATCCAGGGCAGCGCGTCCGCCGGCCTGCTCGCCAGGGCGCTCGAGCGGGTCGAGCAGCCAGCGGCCATGGTCCTCTCGCGCCTGAGCTTCGATCTCTGGCGGCCCGTGGCCCGGCATGCTCTGGCCGTGACCGTTTCCGTGTTGCGGGACGGCCGGAAGGCGCGGACCGTCGAGGCCTCGCTGATCCAGGACGAGAAGGCCGTCGCACGCTGCACCGCGCTGTTCCTGCGGGCCGACCCCGCCTCGGCGCCGCCCGTGGAGGCCGCCGAGGCCGCGCCGGCCGGCCCCGACGCCGGGCGGCCCATCCCGGAGCGCGTCAGGGCGTGGAGCCCGTTCTTTCGCTGCGTCGACACGCGCGTGATCGACGGCAATCTCGAGAGGCCGGGGCCCACCGCCGCCTGGTTCAACCTCGTGTCCCCGCTCGTCGCGGGCGAAGCGAACTCATCGCTCGTCCAGACGGTCTCGGCGGCCGACCTCGCGAGCGGTATCTCCGCCTTCGTGGACCGGCGCGCCTGGAGCTACGTCAACGCCGATCTCACCGTGATGATGTGGCGTCCGCCCATCGGCGGCTGGATCCTCGTCAGCGCGGAGACGAAGGCCGGCGACCAGGGGACGGGCGTGACCATGGCGCTCTTGTCGGATGTTCATGGCCCGTTCGGATCGTGCGCGCAGAATCTGATCTTCGAGCGGGCCTCACGACGCGATCCGGGGTCGAGCCCGTAGCCTCCGCTTTCACAGTCGCCTCCGCGCGGTGTCTTAACGGGTGGAGGTGGAACATGGCGAAGCGAATTCTGGTTCCGCTCGATCAGCAGGAGCGCACCGAAGCGGTGCTCCCGCTCGTCGCCGACATGGCCCGCGCCGGCGGCGCGACGGTGCGGCTGCTCCACGTGGCGCCGGTGCCCCAGGTGCGGCACGACACGGCCGGCCGGGTGATCGCCTACGCGAATCAGGAGGGCGAGCGTCTCGAGGGCCGAGCACTCGACTATCTGCGGACGGTCGAGGCGCAGCTCGAAGGCGTGCCGGTCGAGCACCGGGTGCGCTTCGGCCGCCCCGGCGCGGAGATTCTGCTCGAGGCCGATGTCTTCGACGCCGACCTGATCGCGCTCACGGCGCCGCCGCGGCGCTGGCGTCCGTGGACGCCCTTCGGTGGCGTTTCCGGGCGCGTGCGCAGGCGGGCTGCGGTGTCCGTGATGTTCCTGACGCCGCGGGGGGCGCGGTGAGCGCCCTCGGGCCGATCGTCGCGGCGCTGGTCCCGGTGGTCGTCGTCGTCGCGCTGATCAGGCTGGTTGAGCGCCTCGGGCGCGCGCGCCGCGACGCCGCCGAGCGCCAGGTGGCCGTGACCGACGCGATTCATCGGGACCTGGGCGCGATCGTCGCGCCCACGGTCCAGACGCGTCTCTGGGGCGCCTGGCAGGTCCTCATTCCGGTGCCCTTCGAACGCCCCGACGCGGTCGAGCGCGTGGTGGCGATCGCTCACGCAACGCTGGCAGGTCTCGACCCGGCGCGGGCCGACCGCGTCAGGATCGTGCTCGTGCCTCAGCCGCGGTTCACGAGGTATATCCCCGCCGCGACGAAGACCATCGCGAGCGCGAGGGCGTGTGTCACCGGCTCGCCGAGCAGGAGCGCGCCCGCGAGCATGCCGAAGATCGGCGTCCCGAAGGAGAACGCGGCGAGCGGCGCCGCGGGGTAGCGGGTGAGGAGCCAGAACCACGTGAGGTAGCTCGCGAACGCCACGACGACGATCTGGAAGGCGAGTGAGGCGAGTGCCTGCGGCAGCGCCCGCCGGCTGCATACGCAGTTAGACTCCGATGCCCCATCATGGCTTCTCAACTATCTTCCAATACGCATCCTTCCGAATCGCCTTGCCGTCGCGAAACTCGTAGTGATCGCATCCACGAACTTTGACTCGGACCCCACTGGGCGTTGTGCCCGTCAGCAGCCACTCCGAAACAACCATGCTTCCACTGATCCAATGGCGGTCCTCACTATAGTGGACATCCGGGAGACCCTTGAAGCGCGTCGCCAGCCCCTCTCGCACGGCGGCCTTGCCCACAAAGCGCTGTCCCCAAGGATCTGGCCCACGCGGCAGGTCCAACGAACAATCGTCCGCAAAGAACTCCATGATCGCGTCCAGATCGTGGGCATTGAAGGCATCGAGGATCGCCTTTACTGTTTCTACGGACACCGACTGCTGTTGAGACATGGCGC
>JBGPIS010000344.1:0-3389 GCA_041484965.1 Methylomirabilia bacterium | reverse complement strand
CTGCCGCTCGCGGCGATGGCGCAGCCGAAGGCGCGCGCGTGAGCTCGCGGCCGCTCGTCGACCTGCGGCTCGACGGCGTGAGCACGCGCGGCGGCGTTCCACCGGGCGTCAGCGACGTGTCGATCCACGTCCGCTACGGCGAGTTCTTCACGCTGCTCGGGCCCCCCAAATCGGGCAAGTCCGACGTCCTGCGCGCCGTCGCCGGCTTCCTGCCCATGACGCGCGGCCGGGCCCTCGCGGACGGCCAGGACATCTCAGCGCTCCCGCCCGGCCGCCGCGACATCGGCTACGTCTTCCAGGACGGCGCGCTCTGGCCCCACCTCACGGTCGCCGAGCACATCGGCTTCGGCCTGGTACAGCAGGGACTCGCGCGTCCCGACATCGACGCGAAGGTCAGGACGGTGGCGGGGCGGCTCGGCCTCGCCGGTCTCGAAGGCCTGCGCCCGCCCGACCTCAACGTGGAGCTCCGGCGGCGGCTCGCCATCGCCCGCGCGCTCGCGCCAGAGCCCCGGATTCTGCTCCTCGATGAACCGCTGGCCAACGTCGACCCGATCGCGCGCAAGACGCTGCGGCTCGAGCTCGCGAAGCTCCACCGTGACCTCGCAGTGACGACGATCCACGCCACCCGCAACGCCGCCGACGCGCTCGCCCTCTCCGACCGGCTCGCAGTGTTCGGCGACGGGCGCGTGCTCCAGATCGGCGATCCCGATGCGCTGTATCACCGGCCGTCGAGCCGCGCGGTCGCCGACGCGCTGGGCCCGGCGAACTTCCTGCGCGTGAGCGTCGTCGAGGTGCGCGAGCTGGGCGTCGTCGTCGAGACGGAGGGTGGCCACCAGGTGCCGGTCGCCGGTATCGGCAGCTTCAGGAAGGGGGACCTCGGGCTCATGGTGCTCCGGCCGGAGACCCTCTCGCTCGTCGAGGCGGCGATGGCGCGGGGCCCCGGCATCCCGGGGAAGGTCGCGCTCCGCGTCTTCGAGGGCGCGCGCCACCTCTACGAGATCGACGTCGGGGCGCGCGACGCGGTGCGGGTCGAGGTGCCCTCGACCGGGGAGACGCGCATCTTCCGCCTGGACGACCGCGTGCGCGTCGAGGTCTCGAGCGACACGGTCGTGCTGATCCCCGAGGCCTGACGGCCTAGATCGAGTAGATCTTGTCCTGCTGCAGGAGGGACACGCGCTCGCCCAGGCGGTCGAGCTCCTCCGCGATCTCCTCGTGGAACTGGGGCTTCACGTGGAAGATCCAGACGGGCACGTCCGGCGGCAGCTTGTCGAGCTCGCGGAGGACGAGCGCGGGCGTCATGTGCTTGGCGATCTCGGCGAGCGGGCCGAGCCGGTTGGGGAACGCGCACTCGAGGATGACCGCCCGGATGCCCTGGAGGCCGCGGGCCGCTTGCCAGAGCGCGGTGGTGGGACCCGTGTCGCCCGAGTAGATCAGGCCGGTCGAGCCGTCGTGGACGATGAAGCCTGTGGTCGGCACCGTGTGGTTCACCGGGATGGGCGTCACCCAGAGGCCGCCGACGCGCTGCTCGACGTCCGGCGCGAGGGTGCGGTACTTGACCACGGGGACGTCGGAGTGGGGGATCTTGGTGAAGTCGGGCCAGAGGACGTTGTTGAAGACGGCCGAGCGGAGCCCGGTCACCACGGGGTCGAGGCTCGCGATCGTCACCGCCGCGCCGGTCTCGCAGAAACCCAGCGTCTCCGTGAGATAGACGAGGCCCGCGATGTGGTCGAGGTGGGTGTGGGAGACCAGGGCGTGCTCGATCGAGAGCTGCTCCGGGACCGAGAGGGCGCCCGTCACCGTACCCCCGTCGAGTAGCGTCCGATCGTTGATGAGGAAGGCCGACGGACGATGCCCGAGCCCGTCGCCTCCGAAGGCACCGAGGACCCGGATTTTCATCGCACCGGATACTAGCACAGAAAAATAGTAAGATTGCGCTATGAGCGAGGCGACTTTCGATTACCCGACGATGGCGCGCGCGCTGATCGTGGGCGACAGGGACACGGTGGCGCGCAAGACCCAAGAGGGGCTCGGCCTCGCGATCGACCCGAAGGCGCTCATCTTCAAAGGGCTCATCCCCGGGATGGACGTCGTGGGCGAGAAGTTCCGCCGGAACGAGTACTACGTCCCCAAGGTGCTCCTCTCGGCCCGGGCCATGTACGCGGGCCTCGATCTCTTGAAGCCGCTCATCACGGCCTCGGCAAAGAGCGACGACTACTACGGCGTCGTCGTCATCGGCACCGCCCAGGGCGATCTCCACGACATCGGCAAGAACCTCGTCGCGATGATGCTGGAGGGCGCCGGCTTCAAGGTGGTGAACCTCGGCCGCGACGTGGCCCCCGAGGTCTTCGTGAAGGCGGTCGAGGAGCACCACGCCACCATCGTCGGCATCTCGGCGCTCATGACGACGACCATGCCCGCGATGAAGCGGACGATCGACGCGCTCGCCAAGGCGGGGCTCCGCCAGCGGGTGAAGGTGATGATCGGCGGGGCGCCGGTGAGCCAGGCGTTCGCCGACGAGATCGGCGCCGACGGCTACGCGAGGGACTCGACGCTCGCCGTCGTGAAGGCGAAAGCGCTCATGGGCGTCGGGGCCGAGGTGACGACGTGACGCCGCGGGGCCGGGAGATCCTCGAGCGCATCCGCGGGGGCGAGACGCTCGTCTTCGACGGTGGCTACGGCACCATGCTCTTCGCCGCCGGGCTCGCGAACGGCGCCTGTCCCGAGCTGTGGAATGCGACCCATGCCGACGTCGTGCGGGGAATCCACAAGGCCTACTTCGCCGCGGGCAGCCAGATCGTCGAGACCAACACCTTCGGCGGCGCGCGGCTCAAGCTCGACGAGTACCGGATCGGCGACCGCACGCGCGAGCTGAACCAGACGGGCGCCCGCCTGGCGCGCGCGGCGGCCACCCCCGAGGGCTACATCGCGGGCTCGATCGGGCCGACCAGCCGCCTGCCCAAGGACTACGCGCTCGACGCGGGTGTGACCGACGAGGAGTACGAGGCAACCTTCTGCGAGCAGGCCGAGGCGCTGGCCGAGGGCGGGGTGGACCTCTTCGCCGTCGAGACCATGATGTTCCCGCAGGAGGCGACGGCCGCTGTCCGCGCGTGCAAGAAGGTCGCGGACCTGCCCGTGATGGCGACGATGTTCTTCCAGTTCGAGGAGCTGCACGATCGCGACCGCACCATGTGGGGCGAGAGCCCCCCCGACGTCGCCAGGAGCCTCCTCGACGCCGGCGCGGACATCGTCGGGATGAACTGCGGCCGCGGGCCCGACCGCGCGATCGTCATCATCCGCGAGATGCGGAAGGTCACGGACGCGCCGCTCGTCGCGTACCCGAACGCGGGGCTCCCGATCACGACGGGCGACAGCGTCACCTACGAGCTCGG
>JBGPIS010000343.1:0-3421 GCA_041484965.1 Methylomirabilia bacterium | reverse complement strand
GGATCGCCGAGGAGGACCCGACCGTCCACTACCACTTCGACCCCGAGACGAAGCAGCTGCTCGTCTCCGGCGTCGGCAGCCTCCACGTCGAGATGGTCGTCGAGCGGATGAAGCGCAAGTACAACGTGGACGTGAGCCTGCTGCCGCCCCGCATCCCGTACAAGGAGACGGTCAGGGGACGCGCCGAGGGCCAGGGCAAGTACAAGAAGCAGACGGGCGGGCGCGGCCAGTACGGCGACACCTGGCTCCGGGTCGAGCCGCTGGCGCGCGGCGCCGGGTTCGAGTTCGTGGACGACGTCTTCGGCGGCGCCATCCCGCGCAACTTCATCCCGTCGGTCGAGAAGGGTGTTCGCGACTGCATGAAGAAGGGCATCGTCGCCGGTTACCCGATCGTGGACCTGAAGGTGACGCTCTACGACGGCTCCTCCCACGACGTGGATTCGTCCGACATGGCGTTCCAGATCGCGGCCTCCATAGGGTTGCAGAAGGTGTTCATGGACGCCCACCCGATCCTGCTCGAGCCGATCATGACGGTCGAGGTCACGACGCCCTCGGACCACGCCGGCGACGTCATCGGCGACCTCAACAGCCGGCGCGGCCGCATCCTCGGCATGGAGCCCGCCGGCGAGACCGCCGTCGTGCGCGCCTCGGTGCCGATGGCCGAGATGCTGACCTACGAGCCGAGCCTCCGGTCGATGACCGGCGGCCGCGGCGGCTACTCGATGGAGTTCGCGCACTATGAGGAGGTGCCGGCCTTCATCGCCGACCGGGTGATCAAGGACGCGAAGACCGAGAAGGAGAAGGCGGAGAAGCACTAGGGCCGCTGACGTAGAATAGGCTCGGGATGATCTTCCAGCAGATCCTGAACGAAGAGTCTGGGTGCCTCTCCTACCTGATCGGCTGCGGCCAGGCCGGCCGGGCCGTCGTCGTCGATCCGGGCCGCGACCGCGTCCACGAGTATCTCCGCCTGGCGGGAAAGAAGGGTCTCACGATCAGCCACATCGTCGAGACGCACATGCACGCCGACCATATCTCGGGCAACCGCGACCTCGCCCAGGCGACGCGCGCACCGATCCTCGTCCATCGCGCCGCGGGAGTCGCGTTCGAGCACGCCGACGTGAGCGACGGCGACGAGATCAGGATCGGCAACGTACGGCTCACGGTCGCCCACACCCCCGGGCACACGCCCGACTCGATCTGTCTCCTCGTCACGGACCTCTCGCGCGGCGATCAGCCCTGGTTCGCGCTGACGGGCGACACCCTGTTCGTCGGCTCGGTCGGCCGCCCCGACCTCGGCGGCGCTCGAGCGGCCGAGGACACGTGGGACAGCCTCCGGCGGGTGCTCCTGCCGCTCGACGACAGCGTCGAGGTCTATCCGGCGCACGGCGCCGGCTCGTCCTGCGGGCGCGCCATGTCGGCGAAGTCGGGCTCGACGATCGGTTTCGAGCGCCGCTTCAACCCGGCGTTGCAGCTCCGTGAGAAGGCCGCGTTCGTGGACTTCATCATGCGGGACCTGCCGCCGAAGCCGCCCTCGTTCGACAAGATCGTCGGCAAGAACAAGGGGCTGATCCCGCTCCGGTCCGCGAAGCCGCGGCCGTACACGGCACGCGAGGCGTGGGAGGCCGTGCAGCGGGGCGAGATCGTCGTGGACCTCCGCGACCCCGGCACCTACGGCGAGATGCACATCCCCGGGGCGATGAACGTGTGGGTCGAGAGCCCGCAGTTCGCCGAGCGCGTCGCGGGGATGGTCCCGGCCGGCGTCCCGCTCCTGCTGCTGGTCCAGGGACCGTCGGACCTCGAGCGTGCCGTCCAGGCCCTCGCGCGCGTGGGGATCGACGAGGTCGCGGGTTTCCTCCAGTGGGGAATGATCGAGTGGAAGAGCGAGGGATTCCCCGTCGAGTCGGTGCCGCAGATCACGGTGCACGAGTTGGCGGAGTGGCTCGCCGAGGGGCGCGACGTCGCCGTGATCGACGTCCGGGAGCGTTTCGAGTGGCTCGAGGGCCACATCGAGGGCGCCACGCACCTGCCGATGCTCGAGGCGGCGGCGCGGCACAACGAGGTGCCGGCCGACCGGCCGAAGGCGGTGCTCTGCGCGGGCGGGCTCCGGTCGAGCACGGCGATCAGCGCGCTCAAGCGCCACGGCCTCCGGCACTGGTTCAACGTCACGGGCGGGATGACCGCGTGGACGAAGTCGGGCTATCCCGTCACGCGATCGACGCCGGACTCGAGCGCCCCGCCCAAGTGACCGGCTGATGGGCCGGGCGCTCGCCGGGCAGTACGCGGCGCTCTTCGGCCGTGCCTGGCCAGTCTGGGGCTCGGCCGTTCTGGTGGCAACGGTGAACGTCTTCCTCTTCGCCTTCGACCGCCCGTGGACGGCCTCGGATGGTCTGCGGAACTGGGGCGACTGGGTGCTCACCGGGCTCGGGCTCCTGCGCCCCTCCGACCTGCTGCCGCCGTGGCTCTACTCGGGCTCGCTCCTCAACACGGGAGTTCTGGTTGGTGGTGCGCTGGCCGCGCTCCTTGCGGGTGAGTTCGCCATCCGGGTGCCGGCGCGCGGCGAGCTTGCCAAGGGGGCGGCCGGCGGGCTCCTCATGGGCGTGGGCGCCGTGCTCGCGTTCGGCTGCAACATCGGCGGCTTCTTCTCGGCGACGAGCGCGCTGAGCCTCTCCGGCCTCGGGATGATGCTTGGGCTCGGCGCCGGCGCGTTCCTCGGGCTGCGCTACCTCCTCTGGGAGCTGGAGCACCGGCCGGGATGGTCGAGCAGTGGTGGGCGCGTGTACCTCGGGGCGTCCAACGCGCCGGGGAGCCGTCAGCCCTGGGCCGGCCTCCTGCTGCTCGTCCTCGTCCTCGCGGCGCCGTTCGTGTACTCGCGCGCGGGCTACGCCGCGCAGGGCGTGTTCCTGCTCTTCGGCGCGGCGTTCGGCGTGATCTTTCAGCGCTCGCGCTTCTGCCCCGTGCGCGCCTTCCGCGAGCCCTTCCTGACGGGTGACGCCGAGCACACCCGCGCCGCGGCGCTGGCGCTCATCATCTCGACGCTCGGGTTCGCGATCCTCAAGTTCGCCGACCTCAAGGACAAGGGCGACTGGGTGTTCCCCGCCGCGGGCCTGGGCTCTCTCGCGGGCGGGCTCGCGTTCGGCGTCGGCATGACGCTCGCCGGCGGCTGCGGCGCCGGCTCGATCTGGCGCGCCGGCGAAGGACAGGTGAAGCTCTGGGCGGCGCTCGCCTGCTTCGCCATCGGCGGGTCACTCGCGCGCTTGGCCGCGGCGCAGACCGGGCTCCTCCAGAAGCTCGGCGCCGCGGTCTTCCTTCCCTCGGTGCTCGGCTGGGGCGGCGCGGTCGGATTGATCGTGGCTGTCGCGCTCGCCTGGGCTATGCTGGCGGCCTGGAACGAAGAGACGCGCAGGTTCAGCGCGATCTGAGC
>JBGPIS010000342.1:0-3430 GCA_041484965.1 Methylomirabilia bacterium | reverse complement strand
GACCTTCACGACAAGCCGGCGGACGCGCCCGAGCTTGCGTCCCCCGTCCCTCACGGCTCCCTCAGCGCTGCGGCGCCGAGCGGCCCGGGGAGCCGCGCGAGCGCGTCGGCGACGGCGTGCACCAGCATGGCCAGGCCGGCGCCGGTGACCGCCGAGATCACGAAGACCGGCACGTCGTTCGCGACACAGTGCTGCTCGACCTTCAGGCACCGCGGCGCCGCCTCGGGCAGGTCCGACTTATTCGCGACGACGATCTGGGGTCGCGCCGCGAGCTCGGGGGAGTACGCCGCGAGCTCCCGGTTGATGGCCGCGAGATCGTCGAGCGGGTCCCGGCCCGTCTGTGGGTCGAGGTCGAGCACGTGCAGTAGGAGGCGCGTCCGTTCCGTGTGCCGGAGGAACTGGTGGCCGAGCCCCCGGCCAAGGGCGGCGCCGGGGATCAGGCCTGGCAGGTCGGCGATGACGAACGTCCGCTCGGCGTCCACGCGCACGATGCCGAGCGTCGGCTCGAGCGTCGTAAAAGGGTAGTCCGCGATCTTCGGCTTGGCCGCGGACAGGCGCGACACCAGAGTGGACTTGCCCGCGTTCGGGAGGCCGAGCACGCCGACGTCAGCGAGAAGTTTCAGCTCGAGGTGGAGCCAGCGTTCGGGGCCGGATCGCCCGAGGTCGGCGCGGCGGGGCGCCCGGTTGATCGAGCTGGCGAACCGCGCGTTGCCGCGGCCGCCGCGCGGGCCGCGGACCGCGAGCACCCGCTGGCCGGGTGCCGTCAGGTCGCCGAGGCGCTCGCCGGTGTCGCGATCGGCGACGACGGTGCCCAGCGGGACGCGCAGGACCAGGTCGCTGCCGGAGGCGCCGTGACGGTTCGAGCCCTCGCCGTGGGTGCCGCGCTCGGCGTGGTAGTGCCGCGTGTAGTGGTAGTCGAGGAGGGTCGTCAGCGCGGGATCGGCCTCGAGCCAGACGCTGCCGCCGTCGCCGCCGTCGCCGCCGTCGGGACCGCCGCGCGGGACGTATTTCTCCCGGCGGAAGCTGACGCAGCCGGCGCCCCCGTCGCCGCCCTTGACGAAGATGTCGATCTCATCAATGAACATACAGTCCCGCGCGGGCCCGGGGGCCGCCCGTCGGCGGTCACGCGCGCTCGGCGGTGATGCTCACGTAGCGCGAGTCTCCACGCCGCGCGAACCGGACGTAGCCGTCAACCTTCGCGAAGAGCGTGTCGTCCGAGCCCAGCCCGACGTTCAGGCCCGGCCTGAATCGCGTCCCGCGCTGGCGAACGAGGATGGAGCCGCCGGTCACGAACTGGCCGCCGAACCGCTTCACGCCGAGCATCTGCGGATTCGAATCCCGCCCGTTCCTGGAGCTGCCGACGCCCTTCTTGTGCGCCATGACGTCTCAGACCTCGATCTTGGTGATGCGGATCGCGGTCGCCGCCTGGCGGTGCCCGCGGTTCCGGCGGTAGTTCTTGCGGCGCTTGAACTTCACGACCCTCACCTTGCGACCGCGTCCCTGGCGGACGACCTCGCCCGACACCCGCGCGCCCTTGAGCGCCTGGCTCCCGACGATGACCTCGCCGTCCTTGGTCACGAGCAGGACGGAGCGGAATTCGACGGACGCGCCCTTCTCGCCGGGCAGCTTCTCCACCGAGATGACCTGCCCGGGCGCCACGCGGTACTGCTTGCCACCGGTCGCAATGACGGCTTCCATGGATGTGACGAGCAGCCATCAGACCACACGGCGCCGCCCCGCGTCAACTATAGCGGGGTCCGCGAGGCCGGCTCGGACCGTGGGTGGCCTGACCCAGATGCGCTCTCCGCGCGCGGGGTCCGCGAGGCCGGCGTGGCCCCGCGAAGCCGCAGGGCGTTCGACGCCCGAACGAGCCTGCGTGAATCCGTGGGTGGCCTGACCCCGGAGCGGCGGTCACCGAGGCCGACTACGCGCTTTTCATGTACTCCGCGAGCCGCTTCCGCACAAACAGGCGCGAGCGGTGCACCCGCGACTTGACGGCCGGCAGGCTGATCCCGAGCGCCTCGGCGATGTCGGGATTCGACAGCCCCTCGACGTCGTGCAGGACGAGCGCCGTCCGGTAATCGGGCGGCAGCGCGTCGATCGCCTCCGTGAGCACGTGGCGTAGCTCGCGCTGGAGCGCCCGCTCGTCCACGCGATTGGACCAGTCGTCCATCGGCTCGAAGTGCCGGCCGGCCTCGTCGAGCGTGGGCAACACGTCGTCGAGGGCGATCTCGGCCGACTTGGCGCGGCGCGCGCGGAGCTTCTGGTAGGCCGCGTTGGCGGCGATGCGGTAGAGCCAGCTCCCGAACGCGGACTCGCCCTTGAACGTCTGGATCTTGCGCGCCGCGGTCCAGAGCGCGTCCTGCGCCGCCTCCTCGGCGTCCTCGTTCGAGCCGGTGATGCGTAACGCGAGCCGATACACCCGCTCGCCGAAGGTCTCCACGAGGCGCTCCGGGGCCTCGGGGTCGTCGCGGCGCAGCGCCTCGACCAGCGGCGCGTCGGCGTCGATGCGGCCGGCGTCCACGGTCGTCACGTCCTCGGCTCGAACAGGGAGAGATAGCGCTTGAGCTCCGTCACACACTGTTCCATGACGACGATGTCCTTGGTCAGCTTCGTCAATAAGATGGCGCCCTCGAGCGAGGCGACCAGGAAGTGCGCGACCGCCTCCGGCCGGCACTCCTCGCCGACGTCTCCGCGGCGCCGGGCCGCGTCGAGCGCGTCGGTGAGCCGCGCCTGCCAGGCGGAGAAGACGCTCGCGAGCCGCGTGCGGAAGCCTTCGTGCACGTCCGAGAGCTCGGAGGCGAGATTGCCGAGCGGGCAGCCGCCCACGCAGTTGCGCTCGCGCTGCGCCTCGAGCACGCGATCGAGGAAGCACCGGATCTGCGCCAGGGGTGCCCCGGCCGGATCGGAGAAGCACGGCTCCAGCGTGCGCTCGAGGAACGAGACGACGATCTGGTCGAGGATCGCGTAGCCGAGGTCTTCTTTGCTCTTGAAGTGGTGGTAGAAATTGCCCTTGCCGACGCCGCTCTCGCGCAGGACGTCGTCGAGCGAGGTCTGGTTGTAGCCGTGGATGTGGATGAGCCGCGTCGCCGCCGCGAGAAGCGCCTCGCGCGTCGAGCGGCCGCCCTTGGCGCGTCTCCCCTCAACGGTCTTGGTCGTCATTTGTACCAACCAGTCGGTACATAACTTAGAGGATCATGGAGAAACGGTCAAGAGTATGGTCGAGAACCAAGCGATTTCAGTGATTTGGAGATGACTTCCGGTTTCGCCTAGAACAGGGGCGCGGCCACGCGGAGCGCGGCCATGACGACGGGCTTCGGGTAGACGCCGAGTACCACGACACCCGCGAGGCAGAGGATCACGGCGAGCGCGAGGGGGGCGGGCACCAGGATCCGCCCGGTCCGCTCGGGGGGCTCGATGTACATGCGCT
>JBGPIS010000341.1:0-3458 GCA_041484965.1 Methylomirabilia bacterium | reverse complement strand
GCCGGCCCGGTAGAAGCCGAAGATCCCGCCCCGCGGATCGGGCGGGACTTGCCCGTCCACGCGCAGGTAGCGTTCGCTGCGGAAGGCGGCGACCGCCGCGCGGAGGTCCACGGACACTGATTGACCGCGCCCGGTCCTGAGACGCCAGAGCTCGGTGGCGGCGAGCGCCGTCGTCGCGATCACCGCGGAAGCCGCGGTCCCGATCTTGAAGTCCGTTGGGACAATCGGATCGGCGCCCGTAAGCGTGGTTCGCTCGAGGGCGGCCGGATCGCCACCCGCCTGGTTCCAGAGCTGTTCGAGAGCGACCGGGGCTTCAATCATCGGGCTCATCCTCTGTAACACCTTTCCAAAGCTTTACGCTTCCCCGGGTCCCGCCAGCCGGCTCGAGAATGAGCTGTGTGGTCCGAGACTTACCAGGGCCGTTCCTGGTCAACGCCGCAGAAGTACCCGATATTTCTGGAAATTAGATTCCGGTATCAGACTTGCCCTGGAGTCCTGCCATGGATCGATCATCCGGCATGGCGATCAAGGGACGGACCGGCAAGGCGTGGCTGATGACCGTTGCCCTCGTCATCGTGCCATGGGGTGGGATATTCGTGCTCCTGTACGGCGCTGGGCTGCTCATTGGCCGTAAACGGCGTCTGGCGGCCGTGCTTCTTCTGACGATACTCCCGGTATACGGGGCCTCTCGCATGACCAGCGCGCATGAGGTAGCGCAGGTCATCAACGCTCCCGTCAGTCTCGACTCCCACATCGAGGACGCGGCGAGCCGATACGGTGTTCCGGCTGACCTCATCGCCGCGATCATCGAAACCGAGTCGCAGTTCAACCCGCGCGCCGTTTCCCGCCGAGGCGCCCGGGGGCTGATGCAGCTCATGCCGGCGACGGCGGCAAGCCTCGGCGTGGGTGATCCCTTCGATCCGCGACAAAATATCGAGGGCGGCGTCCGGCATCTTCGTAGCCTGATGGACCGATTCGACAACAATCTGCCGCTCGTCCTCGCTGCCTACAACGCCGGCGCGCAAGCGGTGATCAACCATCGGGGGATTCCGCCCTACCACCAGACGCGCCAGTACGTGAAGCGCATCCTGCGACGGCTCGACGGCGATGGCGTGAAGACCGGTGTGCAGAAGACTGCGAGGCAGTTCAGTCGCGTGTAGCCGCAAGCCTTCCGCCGAAATAGATGACGACGCGGGCGGCTCGGAGTAGACTTCAGTGTCGCGGGAGGAATGAATTTCTTGAAGGTGGCGAGGGCGGTCGCGAGTATCGGGACGCTGCTCATGGGCGTCGCGCTGGTCCCGGCGGCGTTCGCGCAGGAAGCCGTACAGCCCAACATCCTCCTCCGCCAGATGACCCAGCCCACGGAGCCCCGCCCTGCCGGTTCGATCACCAAGGATGACCTCCGTGACACGCCAGCACCGCCTCGCGTCGACAAGCTCCGGGACGCCGTTCGGTTCGACGTCAGCGTGGGCGACGCGCGATGCTTCCCCGGCGAGGAGTGGTCCAACCCCGGGCTGATCCGCGCGCGCAGACCGTCGCGGTCACGCTAGCCTCGCCTCGCAACGCCTGATTTCCGTCCGGTGCCGGCGCGCGCCGCCGGTCCGTTGGCTGCTCGGTGGCCCAGCCGCCGGGCTCCTTAGCCGGGATTCCCACGAGGGATCATGTCAGCCCGCTCCAGCACGGCGCCCACGATCCGCGGCGTCGCGTCCGGCCGTCGGATGCGGCGGGTCCCCGCCCGCAGCCGCTCGAGCAGCTCGGGGTCGCCCAGCGCCTGGTCGAGCAGGCGGACGAGGTCGTGGTAGGTGCGCGCTACCAGCGCGATCCCCGCCCGCGCGGCAAAGCGCTCGTTGCGACGCTCCTGCCCGGGCAGGGAGCCGTAGGCGAGGACGGGCAGCTCGGCCGCCATGGCCTCGGCGAGCGTGAGGCCGCCCGCCTTCGTGACGAGGAGGTCCGCCGCGGCCATGAGCTGCCGCACGTCGTCGACGTGCCCGCGCGTATGGACACGCGTGCCGGCGGTGAGACGGTCGAGCTTCGTCCTGAGGCCCTCGTCGCGGCCGGTCACGAGCAGCCCTTGCAGTGGCCGCCCAAGCGCGCCGAGCGCGCGGGCGACGTCCGGCAGACGGCCGAGCGCGCCGTGCGAGCCCGCCATCGCGAGCACGACGGGTAGGGACGTCGACAGGCCGAGGGCGGCGCGCGCGCCGGCCGGATCGGCCGGCTCGGCGAACTCCGGGCGGACGGGCACGCCGGTCACGACGATCCGCTCCGCCCGGATGCCGCGCGCGATGAACTCGTGCTTGACCTCGTCCGCGGCGACGCAATAGCAGTCGATGTGGCGCGCGATCCACTGGCTGTGGGCGACGAAGTCGGTGACGACCGTGGTGTGGAACGGCACACGCCGGCCCCGTCCGACGAGCGACGACATCGCGGCCGCCGGCGTGGCGTGGACCGTCACGACGGCGTCGGGGGCGAGCGTCTCGAGGAGCGATGCGAGCCGCTCGGCGCCGAGGCGAGTCAGACCGAAGGCGAGGGGTGAGTCGCTCGGCATCCAGTCGCCGAGCGCGTAGCCGACGCCCCAGAGAACGCGCGCCCGGCGCAGGATCGCGTAGTAGAGGGCGCGCGAGGCGCGGTCGAAGATCGGAGAGACCAGCTCGCGGAAGTGGTCGACGACCGTGACCGCGCACCCCTCGCGATCGAACGCCGCGGCGAGGCACCGGGCCGCGGCGTTGTGGCCGGAGCCGTAGCTGGCGGTGAGGACGAGCACGCGCTTCATCGTGGTGCTCCCATGCTAACAACGGTCGGGCGGGACGCCCACCGGTCTGTCTCTTGCCAGGGCGTCACCCCACCCTGTTCCAGACTTGGCCAAGTCTGTAGGCTCGACAGGACACCTCAACCGGGTTAACCCTCGTTCTTTACGACGGTTTTCAGTCTCGCCCAGATTGGCATTGGGTATGCTTCTTCGGTTCGTCAATGAAGTCCGCATCCATTCTGATTATCGTCGCGGCGCTGATCTTCGGCTTCGCTCCGGCCTTCGCGCAGGATGCGGGCATCCGGGTCAAGGCGCCGAGTCCCTCGCCACGGGTGACGTTGCCGACCCGCCAGTACGAGGTAACGCAGCCGAGCGACGACAGCTACGCGCTCGGTGGCGCGCGCATCATCTACGACCCGGCCTTCTTCAGCGCGCTCTCGATTCCGACCGAAACGCCGACCTCGACCGGTCGCATGGGCCTCGCCGGCTGGACCACGCCCAACGCGCCCGTCGGCAGCAGCGTCAACGGCTTCAGGGAGATCAACGGCTGGCTCGGCTTCGGGCTCGCGGTGAGCTGGGGCGGCCCGCCGCCGCGCAAGGCCGCGCCGCGGAGCCAGGAGCCGGCAGACGCCGCGCTGCGCGGAGCCATGCGATGAGTGACGCGCGCCTGTCGGGCTCGTGGCAGCATCTCGGGAACGTGGCCGCGATCGCG
>JBGPIS010000340.1:0-3458 GCA_041484965.1 Methylomirabilia bacterium | reverse complement strand
GTAGGCGGGCGTGCGGTACGGCCCCGGCAGGATGCTGGCGCTCCCGAGCGGCTCGAGCGCGCCGGTCTCCGGGTAGACGTGGTAGGCGCCGCCGTCGGAGATCGCGCGGGCGCGCAGTGCCTGCAGCGTCCCGTCGGCGGCGGCGGCGACCTCGACCTCCATCCGCTGGGCGCGCGCCTGGGAGGCTGCGGCGAGATTCTCGCGACGCTCCTCGATCCACTTCACCGGCCGGCCCAGGAGCCGCGCGATCGCGGCGACGGCCAGGTCTTCGGGAAAGACGTGCATCTTGAGGCCGAAGCCGCCCCCCACGTCCGGGACGACGACGCGGATGCGCGCCTCGGGCAGCTCGAGCGCGGCGGCGAGCGCGGTGCGCATGATGGACGGTGTCTGCGACGAGGCCCACACGGTGAGCGTCTCGCCGTCCCAGTCGGCGACCAGACCGCGCGGCTCGATCGGGGAGGCCGCGCACCGTCCGTGCTCGAACGTCTCGCGGAGCACGACCGCCGCCCGCGCGAACGCGCCATCCACGTCGCCGCTCGTGAACTCGCGCCGGAAAAGGACGCGCCCCGCGGCCAGCGCGGCGTCGAGCGTCGCGACCGCGCGGAGCGCTTCGTACTCCACGCGGACGAGCTCGCGGCCGTCGGCGGCGACGTAGGCGTTCGACGCCACGACGGCAGCGACCGCCTCGCCGCAAAAGTGCACGCGGCCGTCGGCGAGCGCCGGCCACGCCGTCGGCGTGAAGCCCGGGCCCTCGAGCCGGGGCGCGAGCGGCCGCGCGACCCCGCGCAGGTCGTCGGCGGTGAACACGCCGGCGACACCGGCGAGACGCCGCGCCCCGCGCGCGTCCACGCGGTTGATCGCGGCGTGGGCGTGAGGGCTCCTCACGAACGCCAGGTGGAGCATCCGCGGGAGTGCTAAGTCGTCCACGAAGCGGCCGCGGCCCCGGAGCAGACGCGGGTCCTCGACGCGCTTGACGCGGGCGCCCGTGTAGCGGGGCTGGGTCAGCGGCCGCCCCGGACGCGCGGCAGCACGTCGCCCGCGATCAGCTCGAGCTGCTCCATCCCCCAGTCGAGCGGGTTCAGGACGATCGTGTCCACGCCGCCGTCCAGCGCGGCGACGCGCGCGCTGATCCGCTCCGCGACCTCCTCGGCTTCGCCGAGCAGGTAGTACGTCTTCCAGTAGTCGAGGTCCATGCCGGAGTACACGGAGAAGCGCGGGATCGCCGACTCCGGCTTCTCGCCGGGCTTCAGCACCCAGAGGAAGTTCGAGTAGACGCGGCCGATCTTCGTCGGGTCGCGGCCGAGCTCGCGCGCGAAGCGCTGCACCTTCTCCCAGTCGCCCTTGACCATCTCGGGCGTCGCCGAGGAGTGCGGCACCCAGGTGTCCGCGTACTTCGCGATGCGCCGGAGCACCGGGTCGATGTTCGTCACGGTCTGAGCGTAGACCTTCTCGGACGGCTGGGTGCCGCCGCCGATCCAAATGGGCGGATGCGGCTTTTGCACGGGCTTCGGATCGATCGTGAGGTTCCTGAACCGGTAGTACTTGCCCTCGTAGGTCACGTCGTCGCCGGCCCAGAGCGCCTTCACGACCTCGATCGCCTCGTTCATCCGCGGGCCGCGCTCCTTGTACGGAACACCCATCAGCGCGAACTCTTCCTCGTGCCAGCCGACGCCGATCCCGAGGATGGACCGCCCGCCCGAGAGCAGATCGAGCGTCGCCCATTCCTTGGCGAAGGACACCGGGTTCCGGAGCGGCAGCACGAGCACCATCGTCCCGAGCTTCAGCGTTCGGGTCACGCCCGCGAGCGCCGAGAGCAGCGAGATCGGCTCGAGCCAGGTGCAGGCATAGGCGGGCGGCGTGAGCAGCAGATGGTCGATGGACACCGCGCAGTCGAAGCCCAGGTCTTCGGCGCGGCGGAGGTAGCGGCCCATCTGGTCGAGCGTCGCCGTCCTCGGGCCCAGCGCGAACGAGGGGATGCGGAGGCCGTACCTCATCGGAGGCCGTCCTCCTTCTTGGCCTCGTCCTTCGTCAGTCCCCCGACGCGCGGGTGCGGCCGGCCCCCGTCGGTCACGGCGATGGCGAGCAGGATCTCGTCGGCCCGCGGCGCGTCGTGCACGCGCACCTCCATCGCGTCGTAATGGGTGCGGACGAACACGGCGTCCTTGAAGTGGAGCGGCACGTCGATGGTCGTGCCGGGTCCGCCGAGCTTCTTCGCCGATGGAATGACGGCCTTGCCGCCCCCTACCGCCGCACGCAGCGGCGCTCCAAGCTTTGGATGAAGAAGTGCTGCCGCATGTTCGTATTCCCCCGCCTCGCCGACGATCGCGGCCTTGCCGTAGGACTCGGCGGGGGCGCCGAGGGCCTCCGTCGCCTTCTTCGCGAGCAGTGCGCCGAGCTCCTCGCCCGCGTCGATCAAGGGCGTCAGGTCCTCGACGAACTTCCCGGCGAACGGGTTCTCGATGACGGCGACGGCGGCGACCTTCCTCACCGGGCGCTTGGCCGGGCGCCCGCCGTCACTCAGGATCTCTTCCACCACGGTCACGAGCTTGCGGATCTTGACCATCTCGATCACTCCTTCTCCAGCACGTGGAAAACCAGCCCGTCCAGCAGCTTCGGGTAGAAATGCGTGGACTTCTGCGGCAGCAGCTCGCCGCCGCGGACCACCGCCTGGAGCTCCTCCGGCGTCGTCGGCGCGATAAGGAACGCCGCCTGGTATTTCCCCGCGCGCGCGAGCCTCACGGCCTCGGCCTGGTCGGCCGTGTAGTCCACGTGAGTCCCGGCATCGAGCTTCTCGTCCCCGATGCCAAGCAGCGGCTTCAAGATGCCCTCGTGGAGGATGGAGACGGCGAGCTCGCGCCAGCTCCTCGACCTCACCTCCGGCCACTCGATCCGATCGAACCGGTCCGCACGCAGCCGTAGCACGGCAGCGGCGCGCCCGGCGACGACGCCGATCGCCCGCGTCTCGGGCTCGAAGCGCTCGGGGTCGCCGAGCGGCGCCGCGTCGAACCAGCGCGCCGCGACGTCCATGAGGTCCTCGAAGTCGAAGTTGTCAGTATTGTGGACGAGGCGGTGGTTGGGGAAGATCGTGAGCCCGGGCGCCTCGAGGGCGAAGAACGCCATGAGCTTGTGCCGCGCCTCCTGGTGACCCCGCCCGTATTCCACCGCGGTCTCGTACCGGTGGTGGCCGTCGGCGATGATCACGGGCCGCGGCTCCATCAGCTGCTGGACGCGCGCCACCACCCGCTCGTCCGCCAGGCGCCAGAGCTGGTGGAGCTCGCCCTTGAGATCGCGCGCCTCGGCGATCGGCTCGCCCGAGGGCGCCGTCGCCGCCCTGAGATCACCCGCGGGATCGCTCACGAGCATGAAGAGGAGCCCGGTGTCGGCGCCCGTCGCCGTGAGCAGGCCCAGGCGGTCCTGCTTCGGGCCGGCATGCGTGCGCTCGTGGGGGAGCACGACGC
>JBGPIS010000339.1:0-3459 GCA_041484965.1 Methylomirabilia bacterium | reverse complement strand
CACGCCCTTGGCGTGGCACATCTCGGTGATCTCGACGATGCGCGGCTCGAACATGCCGAGCGTGTTCGGCACCGTGATCATGAACGCGGCCACGTCGGCGTCGAGGTGGCGCGCCAGCTCGTCCAGGTCCACCTCGCCGTTCGCCTGAGACTTCACCTCCACCACCTCGTAGCCGGCGAGCGCGGTGGACGCTGGATTGGTCCCGTGGGCCGAGTCGGGGATGAGCACCTTCGTGCGCGTCTCCCCGCGCGAGCGGTGATAGGCGCGGATCATGAGCACGCCGGAGAACTCGCCCTGGGCGCCGGCGGCGGGCTGGAGCGAGACGGCGTCCATGCCGGCGATCTCGGCCAGGTCCGCGGCGAGCTCGTGCATGAGCTGGAGCGCCCCCTGGGAGAGCGCCTCGGGCGCCAGCGGATGCGCCCTGGCGAAGCCCGCGAGCCGCGCCATGTCCTCGTTGAGCTTTGGGTTGTACTTCATCGTGCACGAGCCGAGTGGGTAGAAGTGCGTGTCCACGCCGTAGTTCAGGCGCGAGAGACGCGAGTAGTGGCGGACGACGTCGAATTCGGAGACCTCGGGCAGCGCGGCCGCCTCCTTCCGGAGGTGCTTCGCCGGCAGGAGCGCCCGCGCGTCCGCCTGGGGCACGTCGGGCTCGGGCAGCGACCAGGCCACGCGGCCCGGCGAGGAGAGCTCGAAGATCAGCTTTTCGTAGGCGCTCACGCGGATACCGCCTTCCCGAGCGCCAGGGCGAAGGCGTCGATCTCCCCCTTCGTGCGCTTCTCCGTCACCGCGACCAGGAGGCAGTCGGCCAGGCCGCGGTCGAAGGTCTTGAGCGGCACGCCGGCGAGCACGCCCTGCCGGGCGAGCCGCGCGACGATCCGCTCCGGAGACTTCGGCAGCCTGAGCGCGAACTCCTTGAAGAACGGCGCCGAGAACCGGAGCGTGACGCCCGGAATTCGCGTGAGCCGCTCGGCGCAGTAGTGGGCCTTCGCCGTCGAGAGTTCGCCGACGCGCACGAGCCCCTGACGGCCGAGCGTCGCGAGGTAGATCGTCGCCATGAGGGCGCAGAGCGCCACGTTAGTACAGATGTTCGAGGTCGCCTTCGCGCGGCGGATGTGCTGCTCGCGCGTCTGGAGCGTGAGGACGAACCCGCGCGTGCCGTCCCGGTCCACGGTGGCGCCGACGAGCCGGCCGGGCATCCGGCGCACGAGGTCTTTCTTGGCGGCGAACACGCCGAGATTCGGGCCGCCGAAGCCCAGCGGCACGCCGAGCCCCTGCCCTTCCCCGACGACGATATCCGCGCCGAGCTTGCCCGGCGCCTCGAGCACGCCGAGGTTCACGGGATCGGCGACGACGACCAGGAGTGCGCCGGCTCCGTGCGCGATCTCCGCGGCCGCAGCAATGTCTTCGAGGCAGCCGTAGAAGTTCGGCGTCTGGATGACGAGCGCGGCGGTCTTCGGCCCGACGAACGTCTTCGCGGCGGCGAGCTCGGTCACGCCCTCGGGCGCGCCGGCGTCGCGGAGCTTGATCCCCGGCCCCGCGCAGTAGGTCGCGGTCACCCGGCGATAGAGCGGGTTCACGCCGCGCGAGAGGACGATCTCGGTGCGCAGGGTGACGGCGTGGGCCATCAGCGCCGCCTCGGCGAGCGAGGAGGCGCCGTCGTAGATCGACGCGTTCGCCACGTCCAGGCCCGTGAGCTCGGCGATCATCGTCTGGTACTCGTAGATCGTCCTCAGTGTCCCCTGGCTCGCCTCCGGCTGGTACGGCGTGTACGCCGTGAAGAACTCGCCCCGTGAGATCAGGTGGTTGATCGGGCTCGGGATGTAGTGGTCGTACGACCCCGCGCCCATGAAGCAGACGTGCGAGTCGGCGTGCGCGTTCCGGTCGGCCAGCGTCTTCATGTGGCGGACGAGATCGGTCTCGGCGAGCGCCGGCGCGAGGTTCAGCGGTCGCGAGAGCCGCGCCTTGGCGGGGATCTTGACGAGCAGCTCCTCGATCGAGGAGGCGCCGATCACGCCGAGCATCCGCTTCTGCTCGGCCGCCGTGTTGGCGATGTAGCGCGAAGCCATCAATGCCCCCCCTGCTTCAGCAGCTCCTCGTACTGCTGGGCCGTGAGGAGCTGGTCCCACTCCGCTTTGTTCGAGGGCTGGATCACGACCATCCAGCCCTTGCCGTACGGATCCTGGTTGACCGTCTCGGGCTTGTTCGGCAGCGCCCCGTTGACCTCGACGACCTCGCCCGAGACGGGCGCGAAGAGATCGGACACCGCCTTCACCGACTCGACGACGCCGAAGCCCTTGCTCGCCGTCACCTTGGCGCCGACCTTCGGCAGTTCGACGAAGACGACGTCACCGAGCTGCTCCTCCGCGTACGCGGTGATGCCGACGCGCACGCGGGTGCCTTCCTGTTTCGCCCACTCGTGCTCGCGCGTGTACCTGAGGTCTTTGGGGACGTTGGCCATGCTCAGCCTTTCATATTTGCCGTCGGAGCGCCTGCGCAGGGCCTCCGGCGCTCGACGGTCGGGCTGTCAACCCGCTTTCTTCACTTTCGATGGGTGGAACGGCGTCTTGACCACGCGCGCGGCCTTCGCCTGGCCACGGATCTCGACGTCGAGCGTGGTGCCGACGGCGCTCACGGCCGTCTGGACGTACGCGATCGCGATGTACTTGTCCACGGAGGGCCCGTAGGAGCCCGAGGTCACGACGCCGACGGGCCCGCCGTCCTTCTGCACAGGATAGCCGTGGCGCGCGATGGCCTTGTCCACCATCTCGAGACCGACGAGCTTCCGGCGCAGGCCTTCGGCGCGGATCTTCTCGAGCGCGTCGCGGCCGATGAACTCGCCCTTGGCCGGCTTCACGACCCAGCCGAGCCCCGCCTCGAGCGCGTTGGTCGTCTCGTCGATGTCGTTGCCGTAGAGCGCGTACTTCATCTCGAGGCGGAGCGTGTCGCGGGCGCCGAGGCCGATCGGCGCGACGCCGTCGGCACGGCCGGCGTCCAGGAGCGCCGCCCAGAGGCGCGCCGTGTCCGCCGCGGCGACGTAGAGCTCGAAGCCGTCCTCGCCCGTGTAGCCCGTGCGCGAAATCATCGTGGCGATGCCCGCCACACTGCCGCGACCGAAGCGGTAGTAGCCGATCTTCGTCACGTCGCGGTCGGCAAGCCGGCCGACGAGCGCCTCGGCCTTTGGCCCCTGCACGGCGATGAGCCCGGTCTCCGCGGAGACGTTGCGCCAGCGCGCCTTCGTCCCGGGCTCCGGCGATTGATTTACCCAGGCCCAGTCCTTGTCGATGTTGCCGGCGTTCACTGTCAGCATGAAGCGGTCGGCGCCCAGGCGGTACACGGTGAGGTCGTCCACGATCGTGCCGTTCGGGTAGCAGAAGACGGAGTACTGGATCTGGCCGACCGCGAGCGCCGCCACGTCGTTCGTGGTCAGCCGTTGGAGCGCCGCCAGCGCCTCTGGCCCCT
>JBGPIS010000338.1:0-3465 GCA_041484965.1 Methylomirabilia bacterium | reverse complement strand
GGAAGGCCGCGGTCCCGCCGTCGTCTTCGTGCACGGCCTCGGCGGTTTCGCCGAATCATGGCGCCACAACGTCGAGCCGCTCGCGCGCCGCGCGACCGTGTACGCGCTCGACCTCCCCGGCTTCGGCGCCTCGGCAAAGCCCCGTACCCAGTACCGCCTCGCGTACCTGGCGCGGGCGCTCCACGGATTCCTGGATGCCCTCGGTCTCCGGCAGGCCTCGCTCGTCGGCCACTCGCTCGGCGCCGCCGTCTGCGTCACCTACGCGCTGACGCATCCCACGCGGGTCGAGCGGCTCGCGCTCGTCGGCGGCATCGTGCCCGGCTTCTCGTTCCGCCCCTCGTGGATCT
Source organism: Methylomirabilia bacterium (assembly GCA_041484965.1). Lineage (GTDB taxonomy): Bacteria > Methylomirabilota > Methylomirabilia > Rokubacteriales > CSP1-6 > JBGPIS01. Next base: position 3,118 of record JBGPIS010000338.1, on the reverse strand, counting down.
ACCGGTTCATCGCGCTCCCCGGAATCGGCGAAGCGGTGTCGCTCCTCGGCTCCGCGACCCTCTACAAGCTCGCGCTCGGACGCTGCTTCCACCGGCCCGTCCGCGCGGAGATCGATTTCTTCGTGGACCACGCCTTCAGAGCGCGCGCCGCCGGCGACGCGCGCCGGGCGTACCTCGCAACGCTTCGCCACGTGCGGGCGGACTTCGAGGAGCACCGGGCGGACTACCGGCGCGCGATCGCGACGCTCGAGCTGCCCGTGCTCCTGATCCACGGCCGTCAGGACCGCGTGGTCCCGTCGGTGCACTGCGTCGCGGCGGCCGAGGGATTTCCCAACGCGGCGGTGCGGTGGGTGGACGAGTGCGGCCACTTTCCCCAGATCGAGCACGCGCCGGCGGTGAACGCGTGGCTGGCCGAGTTTCTCGTCGGCCGCCCGGCGCCGCGCTGAGCGACTGGAGAAGACCATGGACGGGATCACGCCCCAGGCCCTGAAGGCACGGCTGGACCGGAACGACCGGCCGCTGCTGCTCGACGTGCGCCAGGACTGGGAGACGCGGCTCTGCCGGCTGGAGAACTCGGTCCACATCCCGATCGAGGAGATCGAGCTGCGGACGGACGAGCTCAACCCGGAGGACGAGATCGTCGTCTACTGCCACCAGGGTGTGCGCAGCGCGGCGGTCGCCGAATATCTCCGGTCGCTCGGCTTCAAGAATGTGAAGAACCTCGACGGCGGCGTCGATCACTGGGCGCGCGCCGTCGACCCCTCCATGCGCCGCTACTAGATGGCGGCGCCACTCTCGGTCCGCCGGGCGGGCGACACCGTCTGGTGCACGCTCGACCGCCCGCCCCTCAACCTCCTCGACCCCGGCCTCATCGGCGCGCTGCGCGCGACCTTCGACGGCCTGGCGTCCGACCGCGGCGTCCGCGTGGCGGTCGTCACCGGCCACGGCCGGGCGTTCACGGCCGGCATGGACGTGCGCGTGCTCCGCGAGCTCGACGTCGCGGAGGCGCGGGAACTCATCACGGCGCTCCACGACGCGATCGAGGCCGTGCACCGGGCACCGTTCCCCGTGATCGCCGCGGTGAACGGGCCGTGCCTCGGCGCCGGCTTCGAGCTGGCGCTCGCGTGCGACCTGCGCGTGGCAGCCACGGGCGCGCTACTCGGGCTGCCCGAGGTCCGCGTCGGGATCCCGTCGGTGATCCAGGCGGCTCTCCTCCCGCCGCTCGTCGGCCCGGGCCGCGCGGCCGAGCTCCTGCTGACCGGCGAGTCGGTGACGGCGGAGCAGGCGCACCAGTGGGGGCTCGTGAACCAGGTGGTGCCCCTGGATCGGCTGCGCGCCGCCGTCGAGACGCTCGCCGACAAGATCCTCGCGTGCGGGCCCGAGGCGGTGCGCCGGCAGAAGGAGCTGATCGTGCGCTGGCGGGAGACGGACTTGAAGACCGCGGTGAGCTACGGAATCAACGCCTTCGCCGCCGCGTACGCGACCGACGAGCCGCGCGAGGGCATGACCGCGTATCTCGAGAAGCGGACGCCGAAGTTTGGGGGTCGGCGCTGAGGCTCAGGACGATCACGATCGACTTCTGGGGCACGCTGCTGCACGACGGCCCTGGGAGCGACAACCGCTACAAGAAGCGCCGCATGGCGGACTTCGAGACCATCCTGCTCGCGGCCGGGACGCGCGCGTCCGCAGCCGCGCTCGACCGCGCGTACGAGGACTCGGGCGCGTATCTCTCGCGCATGTGGAGCCGGCACCGCGACGTGCCGGTCGGCGACCACGTGCGCGCGATCCTCGCCGCCCTGGATCCCGCACTCCCGCGCCGCGTGACGGCGGAGATCATGACGCTCCTCGTGGACGCTTACTCACGTCCGGCGCTCCAGGTGCCCCCGGCCGTCGACGACGGCGCGCTCGGCGCGCTCGCGACGCTCAGCGAGCGCGGCTACACCCTCGCCGTCGTGTCGAACACCATGCGCACGCCGGGGGCCACCCTGCGGAAGCTCCTCGAGCGGTACGGGCTCCTCGGCTGCTTCAAGCACACGACGTTCTCCGACGAAGTCGGCGTGCGGAAGCCGGACCCGGAGATCTTCGCGCTCACGCTCCGGGCCGTGGGGGGCGAGGCCGCCGCCGCGGTGCATGTCGGCGACGACGAGATCCTGGACGTCCAGGGGGCGCACGCCGCGGGGATGCGCGCGATCCAGGTGACGAGCCGTGCGCTGCAGACGCTCGGTGGCCAGCGCCCCGACGCCGCGATCCCGCGGCTCGCCGCGCTGCCGGAGGCCATCGCGCGGCTCGAGGCCTGACAGAGACGGGGAGGGCTAGGCGAGCCTCACTCTCGAGTCGACCGGCGGTCGAAGGGAGTGGGAGGGCTGCTCGATCGGGACCGCGATGCCGATCTCCTCGAAGTACCGCCGGACCGGATCGGTGATGCGGTCGGCGTACGCCTCGAGGACGCGGTAGGAGACGCCCCGATGGTACGTCGCCCTCGGGATCTCGCCGGTGCGCCAGCCGAGCACCTTGATTGCGCCCTTCGCGCGATTCCGGAGGATGAGCCCGAAGGTTCCGAGCCCGGACACCCAGTGTTCCGGGTCGTGTAGGGAGAGTTCCGCGGAGACGCCGGCGATTTCCCAATCGGGCGCGAACTCGACTAGAGCGAGCTGGAACAGCCGCTGCACTTGTTCCGGGAGCAGCATGCCAACCTCCTTCAGAGTGGTCCGCGCAGGTTGGAGCAGGCAAGTTGAGTGCCACGGGGCCGCGACGGGCCGCCGGCCTTTTGATTCCGGCAGTTGAGCGCCGTCGGCCGGCCCGGGCGCGCGTCAGCCGGCCGACGAAGCGTGGGCCCAGGCGTGTCAGCGTGCCAGGGTCGCAGACACTCTGGCGAGTGGGAGCGCGTCTTGCGCGCTGCGACAAAGAGTCAGTATCATAAGCGCGCGATGGACGTCACCGACCTCAGGGCGAAGATCCGCGACATCAAGAACTTCCCGACCGAGGGAATCCTCTTCAAGGACATCACGACGCTCCTCAAGGACGGGCCCGCCTTCCGCCGCGTCGTCGATCTCCTCTCCGCGCGCTACCAGACGGAGCGCGTGGACATCGTCGTGGGCATCGAGTCGCGCGGCTTCAT
>JBGPIS010000337.1:0-3480 GCA_041484965.1 Methylomirabilia bacterium | reverse complement strand
TCGTGCGCGCCCGGCCCGTCCTCGTCCCGGGCGCGGGAGGCTGGCTCCGCCAGTTCGGCCACGTCGAGGATCTCGCCGACGCGATGGCGCGGATGCTCGGCGCGCCGGCGGCGTTCGGCCGGGCCTACAACGTGACGGGCGAGGAGGCGATCACACAGGTGGGCTTCGTCGAGCTGATCGCCGACGTCATCAAGCGGCCGCTGACGCTCGTGCACGTCGCGACACCGCCCGGCGGCACGCCCGTGCCCTTCGGCCAGAACCTCGCCTACGAGTGCCACGCCGTCTACACGACGACGAAGATCCGGGCCGAGCTCGGCATCCGGCCGCGCTACACGCTCGCCGCGGGCCTCGCCCAGACCTTCGAGTGGTACCTGCGCGAGGGGCTCGACCGGCGCGACATCGACTTCGCGACGGAGGACGCCCTCCTCACGTGACCCGCCCGACGATCCTCGTCTACCACGGAGACCCGCAGTACGCCGCGCTCGTCCGCGTGCCGAAAAACCGCGCGGTGCTGCGCGCGGCCGCGACGCCGAGCGAGGCCGCCGCGCTGATCGGCGGGGCCGAGATCCTCTACGCCTGGAAGTTGCCGCCCCACCTCTACGCGAAGGCCGCCAAGCTGAAGTGGCTTCAGGTGATGGGCGCGGGCGTGGACTGGGCGGTCATCCCCGAGCTCCCACCCCATGTGATCGTGACGCGCGCGCCCGGCGTGTTCGGCCCGTGGATGGCGGAGTACGTCGTCGGCTGGTGCGCGTGGGTCACCCAGCGCGTCGAGACCTACCGCGAGGCGCAGCGGCAGCGGCGCTGGCTCGACCACGTGCTGCCCGACCGGCTGCGGGGCAAGACGCTCGCCATCGTCGGGCTCGGCGACATCGGCCGGGCGGTCGCGCGCGCGGCGCGCGTCCTCGGCATGCGCGTCATCGGCGTGAGCCGCGCGGGCCGGCCCGTCCGCGAGGCCGCGCGCGTCTTCAAGGTGGGCCAGATGGCGCGCGCGCTCGCGGAGGCCGACTTCGTCGTGATCCTCCTGCCGCTGACGCCGGAGACCACCGGGATCTTCGGCGCCGACGCCCTCGCCGTGATGAAGCCGACCGCCTGGCTCGTCAACATCGCCCGCGGCAGGGTCGTCGACGAGACGGCGCTCCTCGAGGCGCTCGAGCAGAAGCGGATCGCCGGCGCGATCCTCGACGTCTTCGCGATCGAGCCCCTGCCGCCCCACCACCCGCTCTGGCGGATGGACAACGTCGTGATCACGCCGCACATCTCGGGCCCCAGCACGCCCGAGGAGATCACGCCCGTCTTCAACGACAACCTCGCGCGCTACCTGGCGGGCAAGCCCCTGCACCACCTGGTGGACCGACAGCGAGGCTACTGACCCGTGCCCTCACGGCGCAGCGAGATCGCGCTGTCCGACGCCGAGCTCGCACGCTTCCTCGACGAGGAGCGCGTGCTGACCTGCGCGACGCTCGGGCCGAACGGACGCCCGCACCTCATGCCCCTCTGGTATATTCGCGACGGCCACACGCTCCTGGCCTGGACGTTCGCCAAGTCGCAGAAGGTGCGGAACCTGGAGCGCGACCCCCGCGCGACGGTGCAGCTCGAGGCCGGGCGCGACCAGTACGGGAATCTCCGCGGCGCGATGCTCGAGTGCGACGTCGCGATCGAGCGCGACCCGGGGCGCGTCGTGGACATCGGCCTCGGGCTGACGGCGCGCTACGCGGGCGTGGACCCGTCCCCCGAGGCGCGGGAGCGCATGCTGGCGCAGGCGAAGAAGCGCGTGGGCCTTCGCTTCACGCCGACGCGCGTCGTCTCCTGGGACCACCGCAAGCTCGGCGGCGCGTACTGAGCACAGTGAATCCTTACCCGTGAGGAGGCTGTGATGGCGATCAAGGCGGGCGACAAGCTCCCGGACGGCACGCTGACCGAGATGATCGAGACGGAACAGCCGGGGTGCTCGATCGGGCCGAACAACTTCGCGGTGGCGGATCTCGCGAAGGGCAAGCGCATCGTCATCTTCGGGCTCCCCGGCGCGTTCACCCCCACGTGCTCGGCCAAGCACGTCCCGAGCTACGTCGGGAGCTACGAGAAGCTCAGGGCGAAGAAGGTGGACGAGACCTGGTGCATCTCGGTGAACGACGCGTTCGTAATGGGCGCCTGGGGGAAGGACCAGAAGGCCGGCGGCAAGGTGCGGATGATGGCCGACGGCAGCGCGACCTTCACCAAGGCGCTCGGCCTCGACATGGACCTCACCGCCCGCGGCATGGGCGTCCGCTCGCAGCGCTACTCGATGCTGGTCGACAACGGTGTCGTGAGGGCCCTGAACGTCGAGCAGCCCGGCAAGTTCGAGGTCAGCGACGCGGAGACCATGCTCAAGCAGCTTTGATCCAGCGAGGCTAGCGGCCTCCGCTGGGGACCAGCGCGGCCAGGCGCCTGGCTACCGGGCGCCGCGCATCGCCATCCGCTCGATTGGAGGACAACATGTCGAATGTGAGGAAACTCGTGCTCGTGGCTCTGGCCGGCAGCCTCATCGCCGCCGCCCCGCCCGCGCTCGCGCAGACCACGCTCACGATGTCCTCGTGGGTGTCGCCCCAGCACCACATCACCGCCGTCGTGCTGCAAGGCTGGGCCAACGAGGCCGAGAAGGTCACCAACGGCCGCGTCAAGTTCCAGATGCTGCCCAAGCACCCCTCGGCGCCGCCGGGGACCTTCGACGCGGTGCGGGAGGGCCTCGTGGATCTTTCGTACGTCACCGCGAGCTACACGCCGGCGCGTCACGTCATGCCCCTCATGCCCGAGCTGCCCGGCGGCGGCGACACCGCGCTCGTCAACTCCATCGCCTACTCGCGCATCCACTGGAAGCACTTCCACAAGCTCGGCGAGTACAAGGGCGTGAAGCTGCTGGGGGTGTTCACGCACGGGCCCGGCCAGATCTTCACCAAGCGGCCGATCGCGAACATCAACGACCTGCAGGGCCTCAAGATCCGCACCGGCGGCGGCGTGGCCGATGCGGTGGCGAAGGCGCTCGGCACGTCGGCGTTCGTGAAGCCCGCCCCCGAGTCCTACGAGCTCCTGAAGGGCGGGGTCGCCGACGGCGTGTTCTTCCCGATGGAGTCGGTCGTCTCGTTCAAGCTCGACACCGTGCTCGAGCAGGCGACGCTGTTCCCGGGTGGGATATACAGCTCGGCCTTCGGCTTCTTCATGAACGAGGACAAGTGGAACAAGCTGCCGAAGCAGGACCAGGACGCGATTGAGAAGATCTCCGGCGAGTGGATCGCGCGTCACGCCGGCCGCTCCTGGGACGAGGCGGACCGGAAGGGCCTGGAGGCGCTGCAGAAGTCCGGCGTCAAGATCGTGAACGCCGACGCCGCCCTGGTGGCGGAGGTGCAGAAGCGCTCGGCGCCCATCATCGACGACTGGGTCAAGCAGGCGAGCGCCAAGGGTGTAGACGCCCGGAAGATCCTCGACGAGTTTCACGCCGAGCTTAAG
>JBGPIS010000336.1:0-3517 GCA_041484965.1 Methylomirabilia bacterium | reverse complement strand
TGTCCTTCGTGGCGACCGCCGCGACGATCAGCGGCCCCTTCGGGTCCTCGGGGTCGGGCTTCGCCTCGCCGCGCTGCAGCGCCTCACGGTTGGTCTCGCCCCAGCTTTGCGCGCTCGTGCGCGCGAGCGGATCGAAGCTCACGCCCTTGGGCTGCAGCTTGGTCTGGCGGATCGAGCGCGTCAGCGGGAAGAGCGTACTGACGCCGGCCAGGTCGCGCGTGATCGGGTGGCGCTCGTACTGCTGGACGATGGGGACCTCGGGCCCGATCCCGAACAGCCGGCCGACCGGGTTGTTCTCCACGACGAGGTCGTTATCGAGGACGAACCCGTACTTCTCGAGGTGTTTCTTGAGCCCCTCGTTCTCGAACGGATTCACCATGACGAAGACCTTGCCGCTCCGCGCGGTGATGTACTGGTCGAGCGCGTCGAGCTCGGGCTGGAAGAGATCGTTCTTGGGCCCGGGCAGGATGACGACCGACGCGTCGTCCGGAACCTTGCCCTCCCGGGCGAGGGCGAGCGGCTTGACTTCATAGTTGGTCCGCTCGAGCGCCGCCTTCGCCTCGCTGAAGCCCGCGCGCTCGGTGTTCGCCAGCTCGTGCTCGCCGTGGCCCTGCACGACGTAGACGAGGCGCTTGCCCGCGCGCGTGACCTTGACGAGACCGTTCGTGAGCTTCTCCTCCTCAGGCTCGAGCACCTTCTCGGTCTTCGTCTTGGTCTCGAGGACGATCGTCCCGTAGGCCTCGATGCCGTAGCGCTTCGCGAGGCCGGGCTCGCGGTCGGGATCCGCGGTGCGCCCGGTGAAGCGCCCGTTCGAGTAGCGCGCGTACTGCCTGAAGAGATCCTCGGCGACGCGCTTGCCGGGCTGGTCGGTGCGGAAGAATCCGACGGCGGTCACCTCGGTCTTGAGGCCGCCCAGGAGCTGGATGGTCTGCGGTGAGAGGCTGAAGCGCCTGGTCTCGGTCAGGTCCCAGCGCCAGCTATGCTGGAAGGACAGCGCCTGCACGATGGTGCTGACGCCCAGGACGAGCAGGATCATGACCGCGGCGTTGAGACCGTAACGCGTCGTGCGGGCGCCGAAGAACGCGCCGTAGTCCTCGACCCGCGCGAGCAGCGACGCCGCGACGAGCAGGACGCCCGCGATGAGGAAGGACCCCCAGTAGTGAGCCCACTGGGGCAAGAACCCCAGCTTGAGGGCGCCTGCGACGGCCAGCGCCGCGACGCCGACGTAGCTCGCCCAGTCGAGGGCCTTCCGGATCATCCCTTCCACCGCCGCGTCTCGAGCGCGCGGAGCGTAAGGAAGAGCGCCAGCGCGATGAAGTTCAGGTAGTAGAGGACGTCCTTCGTGTCGAGCACGCCCTTCGAGAAATTGTCGTTGTGCTCGAGGATCGAGAGGTGCTGGAGCACCTTTCCCCACGCGCCCCCGAGGGAGTCCGCGCTCCAGCCGATGATCCAGAGGATCAGGAGGATCCCGAAGCTCGTGATGGACGCGATGATCTGGTTCTCGGTCAGCGACGACGCGAAGACGCCGACCGCGAGGAACGCCCCGCCCATGAGGAGGAGCCCGAGGTAGCCCGTCACGAGCGGGCCCCACTCGACTCGCGCGAAGTAGACGACGATCGCCGGGTGGAGAAGCGTCAGCGCCAGCATCGACGCGTAGAGCGCCAGCGCCGCGAGGTACTTGCCCATGAGCACGGCGCCGTCGCGGACCGGGTAGGTCAGCAGGAGCTCGATCGTCCCCGACCGGCGCTCCTCGGCGAAGAGCCGCATCGTCACGAGCGGCATCAGCAGGAGGAGGATCACGCTGATGTTCGAGAAGAGCGGCCGCATCACGCTGTCGGTGACGTTCAGCTCGCGCCCCATCGCGGGGTTCATCGCCGATTGCATGGAGGCGAGCGCGAAGAAGGCGAAGATGCTGGAGAAGAAGTAGCCGGCGATGAGCAGGAAGACGGCGACGACCACCCACGCGACCGGCGAGGTGAAGTAGAGCCGCATCTCCTTCTTGAAGATCGGCCAGACTCTCACGCGCCGCCCTCTGCTTCGGCCTGCTCGCCGGCGACGACGCGGATGAAGACCTCCTCGAGCGTCGTCCCCACGCGGCGGAGCTCGAGCAGGCCCCAGCGCTGCTGAGCCGCGAGCTGGAAGATCTCGCCGCGGACGTCGCGCCCGCGGGCCGACTCGACCACGTAGCGCCCCGCGCTGTTGGTCATCGCCAGCTCCTGCACGGAGATGACGCCCGTGATCCGGCGCATGCCGTCGCGGACCGCGGCGGGCGGACCCACGATCTCGACCTCCACGCGCGAGGTCGGGAAGAACTGCTCGACGAGCGTGTCAATCGCGCCCTGCGCGACGATCGAGCCCTTATTGATGATGACGACGCCGCCGCACACCATCGAGACCTCCGGCAGGATGTGCGTCGAGAGGATGACGGTGTGCTTCCCCGCGAAGGATTTGATGAGCGCGCGGATCTCGGTGATCTGCTGCGGGTCGAGCCCGATGGTCGGCTCGTCCAGGATCAGCACGTCGGGATCGTTGATGATCGCCTGCGCCAGCCCGACGCGCTGCCGGTAGCCCTTCGAGAGCTTCCCGATGAGCCGGTTCTGGACGTCCGCGATGAGGCAGCGGTCCATCGCCTCGGCGACACGGCGCCGGCGCTCGCCACGGCCCACGCCCTTCACCTCGGCGACGAAGTCCAGGTACGGGGCGACGCGCATGTCCGTGTAGAGCGGCACGCTCTCGGGGAGGTAGCCGATACGCTTGCGGACCTCCATGGACTCGCGGAACACGTCGAAGCCGGCGACGCGCGCCGAGCCGCTCGAGGCGGGCATGAAGCAGGCGAGGATGCGCATGGTCGTCGACTTCCCGGCCCCGTTCGGGCCGAGGAAGCCGACGATCTCGCCGGCCGCGACGCTGAACGAGACGTCGCGGATCGCGGTGATCGGGCCGTAGTCCTTCGTGAGGTTCTGAACTTCGATCATTGGAGGCCGGCTACGAATTATACAACAGGCCGGCTATCCGGCCGGCACCACCGGCATGATCGCCTGGAGCCAGGGCGGGAGCGCGACCATCTTGCCCGTCGCCGGATCCCAGCAGGCGTGGAGCGTCGAGCCCGTGGCGACGGTCTCGCCCGCCTCGTTCAGGATCTCGTAGCCGAACCGGAAGCTGGCACGCTTGCGTTCGCTCACCCAGCAGCGGACCTCGAGCAGGTCGTCGAGCCGCGCGGGCTTGGTGTAGCGGACGGTCGCCTCCACCACCGGCAGGTGGACCTTCTGGTCCACCTCGGACATCGGGAATCCCTGCTGGCGCAGGAACTCGACGCGGCCCACCTCGAAGTACGTGAGGTAGTTGCCGTAGTAGACGACCTTCATGCAGTCCGTTTCCTGGTAGCGGACGCGAAGCGTGGTGGACGCGCGGCCCGGCTCCATCTACTACCGGGTCCTGCCGCGGCAGATAGGGCTGCGGGGCGCACGGGGCGGGCCCTCCTCGACCACGCCGGCCGTGACCCGCGAGCGCAGTTCCC
>JBGPIS010000335.1:0-3526 GCA_041484965.1 Methylomirabilia bacterium | reverse complement strand
GCCCTTGGTCGCCGCGTAGGCGGCCGACTCGGGCCGCGCCACCTCCGCGTTCACCGAGGAGAGGGTGATGATCACGCCCCGGCGGCGCCGGACCATGCGCCGGGCGGCCGCCTGGGCGACGAGGAACGTGCCCTTGAGGTTGACGTCGATGATGCGGTCCCACGTCGCCTCGGTGAGCTCGAGGAACGAGGCGATCGGCTCGATGGCCGCGTTCGTCACGGCGACGTCGATCCGGCCCCAGGCCCGGTCGATGGCGTCGAAGCCCTCGCGGACCGAGCCCGAGTCCGCCACGTCCATGTGGAGCGCGAGCGCCTTCGCGCGGCCGAGACGCCGCGCCGTCGCCTGAGCCGTCGTGGGGTCGACGTCGGCGACGGCGACCTTCGCACCCTCGCGCGCGAAGGCGAGGGCGATCGCCTGGCCGATGCCGCGTCCGGCACCCGTGACGAGCGCCACCTGGCCTTTGAGTCTCATGGCGTGCCGCCTTCGAGGACAAAGTCGACGTCGAGTTGCGTCTGGGCGGGGGTGGGGTAGAGCTGGGTGACGAGCGTCCGATGGCCGGGCGCCGCCACGCGGACGTGCAGATGGGGCGGTCGGCCGGGGTAGCGTCCGGGGACGCTCGTCTCGTAGCGATAGCGGCCCGCCGCGTCGGCGCGCTGGCTGGCGCGGTGCCCGGCGTCGTAGTCGCCACGCGGGTCGGCCGACCACCACTCGATCCGCGCCCCGGCCAGGGGGCGACACGCGTTCGCGGATCGGACCACGCCGCTCACGACGAGCCCGCGCCCCGTCACGGCGCGCTCCGGCGCGTTCGGCTCGTAGAACGGCCCGAGCGCGTCGGCGCGGGTCGGCGCGCACGCGGACTGCGTCGCGGGATTTTCCGGAAGCAGGACGAGGAGGGCGAGAACGGCCACGACGCGGATCACGGCCCAATGCTATCATCGAAACGCACGAGCGTATGAGCGACCCAGATCGTCGACCAGCTGCCGTCGTGGATCTCGCCGCCGCCATCGCGCGCCTCGCGGCGGAGCTCGCCCTCGCCGACGAGCCGTCGGGCTTCGTCGTGGCGCTCGAGCACGATCCCGACGCCCGCGACGCGCGTGAGCACGTTGACTGACTGGACGATCGCGAAGCTCTCCCGCGCCATCGCCGCGCGCGAGGTCTCGCCGGTCGAGGTGACGCGCGCGTGCCTCGCGCGCATCGAGCGCCTCGACCCGGCGCTCCGGAGCTTCATCACGGTGGACACGGAGGGCGCGCTCGCGGCCGCGCGGGAGCTCGAGGCCGAGCTGGCCGCCGGCCTCTCGCGCGGGCCGTTCCACGGGATCCCGCTCGCCTACAAGGACCTCTGCCACGTGCGCGGGCTGCCGACGTCGTGCGGCACCAAGACCCGTGAGTACTTCGCGTCGGACCCCGAGTGCACCGCCGTGAGCCGCCTCCGCGAAGCCGGCGCCGTGACGCTCGGCAAGCTCAACATGACGGAGCTGGCCCTCGGCCCCTTCGGCGACAACGCGCACCACGGCGACGCGCAAAATCCGTGGAAGCGCGGCCATGCGGCTGGCGGCTCGTCGAGCGGCTCGGCGGCCGCGGTCGCCGCGGGCTTCGCCGTCGGCGCGCTCGGCAGCGACACGGGCGGCTCGATCCGGCTGCCGGCCGCGTGCTGCGGCGTCGTCGGCCTCAAGCCGACCTACGGGCGGGTGAGCCGCGCGGGCGTCATGCCGCTCTCGTGGTCGCTGGATCATCTGGGGCCGATCACGCGCACCGTCACCGACGCCGCGCTGCTGCTGGGCGTGATCGCCGGGCACGATCCGCTCGACGCCACCTCGAGCTGGCGCGGCGTGCCGTATTACGAGCGGGTGCTCGAGACGCCGATCGACGGCCTGCGCGTCGGGCTCGTGGAGAACTACTACTTCGACGGGCTCGACGCCGAGATGGCCGCGGCCGTCCGCGCGGCCACGTCGGTCGTCGCGGGCCTCGGCGCCGACGTCTCGCCGGTCAAGGTGCCCGATCCGCAGCCGCTCGTCGACGTGTGCAACGTCATCGCCCGCTCCGAGGCGGCGGCCATCCACGCGCGGCTCCTCCGCGAGCGGCCGCACGAGCTCCAGCCGGTGGTGCGGGCACGCCTCGAGGTCGGCCTCCACATCTCGGCGCACGACTACCTCCAGGCGCTGCGCCTGCGCGCGCGCTACGCCCGCGAGTTCATCGCGCGCGCCTTCGCCGTGGTGGACGTGCTCGTCGCGCCGGTGATCCCGGAGCCGGCGCCGGCCCTCGCCGTGGTGAAGGCGGGCACGCCCGACGAGGTCGTTCAGCGCATGGGACGCTTCTCCCGGCTCACGCGCCCCTTCAACGGGCTCGGCCTCCCGGCGCTCGCGCTGCCCTGCGGGTTCTCGGGCGACGGCCGGCCGCTCGCGCTCCAGATCGTGGGGCGGCCCTTCGACGAGGCGACGACGCTGCGTCTGGGCCACGCCTACGAACAAGCGGCCGGATGGGTGAGCCGCCGCCCGGCCCTCGCCTGACCCCAAGCGGCCCCGTCCTGGCGCCGCCAGGGCTCGCGCCGCCGCGCCTGTGGCCGGTCTTCGCCGCGTTCGTCGTGGCCTTCGCGACCATCGTGGCGCTGTCGGTCATGGCTGCAGGCCTCCTGCGCGGGCTCTATCCCGACACACCCGACCGCGCGCTCTTCGACGGGCTGCCCGGGCTCATCGCCGGCGGGATCGCCTCCTCCACCGCGCTCGTCCTGACGGCGGTCGTCTTCAACCGTCCGTTCGAGCCGGTGCTCTTACGCCTCACGCCGGGCTGGGAGACCGGGCGCATGCTCTTCGTGATGATCGTCGGCATGCTCGCGCTGGGCCAGGCGCTCGACTCGCTGACGCTGCTCGTGGGGCTCGGCCAGCGGAGCGCGATGGTCGCGATCCGGCAGGCGCTCGCTGGCGCCGTCGGCCCGGAGCTGTTCCTCGCCGTCGTGGTGATCGGCGTGCTCGCGGGGAGCGCGGAGGAGGTGTTCTTCCGGGGCTACATGCAGACGCGCCTGGGCCAGCGCCTGCGGCCCGGCGTCGCGGTGCTCGTGACGAGCGTGGCCTTCGGGCTCCTCCACCTCGAGTGGATCCACGCGGTGCTCGCGTTCGCGCTCGGGCTCTACCTCGGCTGGATCACCGAGCTCGCCGGGAGCGCGCTCCCGGCGATCGCGTGCCACGTCATCAACAACGCGCTCTTCACGGTCCTCACCGCGCTCCTCGGCACCGCGGAGGCGACCGGGCCGAACGTCGTCCTCCTCCTGGCGTGCGGCGCGGCGTTCGCCGGCTGCCTGGTCTGGTTGCGTCGCGCCCGGAACAGGCTGTAGGCTGGGCGCCGTGCGCGGAGCGTCGATGACGCTCGACGAGCTGGTGGCGCTGACGCGGGCGCGGCTCGCCGCCCGCTCCCGGCGCGTGGTGCCGAAGGGCGCGCTCGTGCAGGCGGCGGTGCTCGTGCCACTCGTCGACCGCGGCGAGCCCCATCTGGTTTTCACGAAGCGGACGGAGCGCGTCGGCACGCACAAGGG
>JBGPIS010000334.1:0-3535 GCA_041484965.1 Methylomirabilia bacterium | reverse complement strand
GCCGTCGTCGCGCCGCGCGCCTTCGAGGTGACGGTATCGGGCGAGGTGGAACGGCCGGGGACGATGGTCGTAAGCGCGACGCGCCGGCTCCACGAGGTGATCCTCGACGCGGGAGGCATCACGCCGCGCGGCAGCGTGCGCCGCGTCCTGGTGAGCCGGAAGGGCGGCGAGACCGAGGTCGACCTGCTGCGCTTCGAGCTCCGGGGTGAGCTGACGCAGAACCCGTTCGTCGAGGAGGGCATGCGGATCCTCGTCCCCTCGAAGGGCGGCTCGGTCACGCTCACGGGCGCCGTGCGCCGGCCGGGCGAGTACGAGATCGGACCGGAGAGCTCGCTGCGCCCGCTGCTCGAGCTCGTGGGCGGCACGAGTCAGACCGCGGCGGGGAGCGAAGCGCGCCTCACGCGCGTCGGCGCCGACGGGCGCAAGGAGACGTTCACGCTCGACCTCGACACCGCGCTCCGGCGCCCGGCCGACGTGCCGCTCCAGCCCGGCGACGTGCTCTTCGTGCCGCCGCTCTCCGTGCTGCAGGACGTCGTTGAGGTCCGCGGCGCCTTCAACGGCAGCGCGGAGAGCAGCAAGACGAGCGTTGCGGGCAAAGCGACGATCGTCCAGCGCTTCGAGCTTGCGCAGGGCGATCGCGTGCGCGACGTGGTGTTCCGCGCGGGCGGGGCCGCCGCCTACGCCGACCTGCGGCTGGCCATGGTCGAGCGCGGCGGCGCCAGCGGGCCGCGCCAGCGCGTCCCGGTCGACCTCCAGCGCCTGCTCGTCGAGAAGGACGAGACGCAGAACATCCAGCTCCAGAACGGCGACGTCATCTCGCTGCCGGTCGTCGAGGACAAGGTGTATGTGATCGGCGAGGTGAAGGCGCCGGGCGGAATCGATTTTCGGTCCGACCTCACGCTGCGCGAGTACGTGACGCTCGCGGGCGGCCCGACGAATCGCGCGAAGCTCCGGAGCACGCTGGTCACCTTCCGTAGCGGCCAGACCTACGCGATGGCCGACGCGCCGCCCCTCGAGCCGGGCACGGTCGTGACGGTGCCCGAGGTCTCCCTGAAGTGGTGGCAGGACTATGTCACGATCGCCCAAGTGCTCGCGTCGCTCGTGACGGCGTACACGGGGATCTTCATCCTGTTCGGCGGCAGCTTCACGAGCCCCACCGGCAAGTGAACTGATGTACGAAGCGTACTGGGAGCTCACCGAACCGCCCTTCGACAACTCGCCCAACCCGAAGTTTTTATACCTGTCGCCCGAGCACGAGGAGGCGCTCGTGCGGCTCGTGTACACGGTTCGCCACCGGAAGGGCTGCGGGATGCTCACGGGCGAGTACGGGTGCGGGAAGACGACGCTGTCGCGCGCGCTCATCCAGCGGCTCGAGGCGGAGCGCTACGAGATCGGGCTCCTGACCAACCCGAGCTGGACCGCGGTCGACTTCCTGCGCGAGGTCCTCTACCAGCTCGGCGTCGAGACGGAGGAGAAGAGCAAACCCGAGCTCCTCCACATGCTGAACGACGTCTTCTACCGGAACTACCAGGCGGGGCGCGACAGCGTGGTGATCGTCGACGAGGCCCAGCTCATCGACGACGACGCGGTGTTCGAGGAGTTCCGGCTCCTGCTGAACTTCCAGACGGACGACCGTTTCCTCGTGACGCTGCTCCTCATCGGCTCGCCTGAGCTCGCGGTGAAGGTGCGGCGCATGAAGCACCTCGACCAGCGGATCACGCTCCGGTACCACCTGAACACGCTCGACTACACGCACACGGCGAACTACATCGCCCATCGACTCAAGATGGCGGGGCAGGCAAAGCAGCTCTTCACCGAAGAGGCGATCAAGCTCATCTTCGACTTCACGCGCGGCACGCCGCGCGAGATCAACAACCTCTGCGACGTCGCCCTCCTCCTCGGCTACTCCAAACGCGTGAAGGAGATCGGCGAGAAGATCATCGCGGAGGTCATCAAGGACATGGTGGGCGTCTCCTGATGGTCCGGATGAGCGATCTCGTGCGCGGCATCGCCAGCAAGAAGGCCGCGCCCGAGAAGCCGCCGGCCCCCAAGCGCGCCGTCGCCGGCGCGGCGCCCTCGTCCGTCGGGCCCGCGCTGCCGCGCACGCGCCTGGCCGCCATGGCGGACGTGTCGGCGCCGCCGCGTCGGGTCGCGCCCGCGCCGCCCCCCGAGACGGTCCCGCCGGTTCCGGTGGCGACGGGCGAGAACGCGGAGGCGCTCTTCGGCGAGCTGCAGGAGTTCCTGGCGCGCGTGCGCGAGATCGCGCGCACGGGCGGAGAATTCCCGTGGGGTGACCTCGATCGGCTCATCGGGCGCGCGGTCGTCTCCCTCGATCGGTCCGCCGAGCTCTTCTGGGTGGCCAACAACCCGGCGGTGCCGCCCGGCATCGACTACCTCGCGTCCCACCAGGCACGCGTCGCGGTCCTGTCCCTGCGCGTCGGCGCCAACCTGGGCTACGACCGGCAGCGGCTGATCCCCCTCGGGATGGCGGGCTGCTTGATCGACGCCGGCTTCTGGCAGCTTCCGGAGGCGATCCTGAGAAAAGTCGATTCCCTTTCCCCCGACGAGCAGGCGCGGTTCGAATCCCACCCGCGGCTCAGCGCCGAGATGATCCAGCGGTGGGCGCCGCCCCACGAAGGGATCGTCGAGGCGGTGCTCCAGCACCACGAGCGCGAGCAGGGCCAGGGCTTCCCGCAGAGGCTCCAGGGTCCCGCGATCCATCCCGACGCCAAGATTCTCGGCCTTGTCGACACGTACGCGGGGCTCACCGTCCCGCCGTCGTCCCAGGCGCGCCTCAGGCCCCACGAGGTGATTCGTGACATCGTGAGGTCGAAGCACGAGGCCTTCGCGTCCGCCGTCATCAAGGCGCTCCTCTCGGACGTCTCCGTGTTCCCGCCGGGCACGCTCGTTCGGCTCAACACCGGCGAGGTCGGGCGCGTCGTCGCCGTCAACCGCAATCACCCGCTGCGACCGCGGGTCGAGATCGTGGCCGACGCCAAGGGCCAGCGCCAGGCCGTGCCGAAGACGACCGACCTCTCCGAAGCGCCGTTCCTGTACATCACCGGGGCCGTGGCCGAGAGCGCGCGGTGAAGATGCTCGGGCGCCGGCCGGTGAACGATCCGGCGGAGCTCGGGACTGTGGTGGCCGAGTGCCTCACCCATCTGGAGCCCGGGCTCACGCTCCTCGACCGGTCGGCCGCCGCCGGCGACGTCGCCGTGGAGCTCACCGCCGCGTCCGACGGCGGGCGCCTGGTGCTGATCCTCTGCGACCTCGTGGCGGGGCCCGAGACCGTGCTGCGCGCGGTGGAGGCCGCGGCTTGGTGGCGGGAGCACGCGGAGCTGGCGGCGCGCGTCTTCGCGGGCGCGGGCGTCGACCCGCACGCCGCGCCCCGGACGCTCGTGGTCGCAACGCGCTGGACTGAGCGCGCGCTCCGCCTGGCGCGCGCCCTCGGGCCCGTGGCGCCCGTCGCCGTCGAGTGCCGCGTCTTCCGCGACGCTGACGGGGGCAGCGTCGTGAGCCTCGACCGCCTCGACGT
>JBGPIS010000333.1:0-3548 GCA_041484965.1 Methylomirabilia bacterium | reverse complement strand
GCAATCAATGAACGCCGCGCGAAGATCCAGACGCTTCAGGCCACAGAGACAATCGCCCCATTCGACCGGGTCAAGTGGGAACGGTTCGCGAAGACGACGCTGTTCGCGCATCGGACGTGGTTCGAGCAGCAGCCCGGCAACGCCATCAAAGACCCGGCGGTCGGTCGGCAGGCGCTCCGGGCGCTTGGAGTCGAGCGGATTACCGTTGAACCGGACGGTGACGGGTGGAAGTTCAAGGGTCTCGCTGCCCTCGGTCGGTTGGTCAACAAGGAGCTTCCGGCGTGCCCCGGTAGAGCCGCCCGCCGATCTCCGAGTACTCGCCCTCGTTGTTCTCGCGCACGATCAGCATGTCGACGTCGGCGGGCCCGCGGCCGGCGAGCGGCGACTTCGCACCCTTGAGCAGGCGCACCGGACGCAGGTTGATGTACTGCTGGAAGCCCCGGCGGATCGGGATGAGGAGGCCCCACAGCGAGACGTGATCCGGCACGCCAGGGAATCCCACGGCGCCGAGGAAGATCGACTCGAACCGCCGGAGTTGGTCGAGGCCGTCTTCCGGCATCATGCGACCGGTCTTCGCGTAGCGCTCGCAGCTCCAGTCGAACGTCGTCCACTCGAAGTCGAAGCCGAAGCGGCGGCCGGCGGCGTCGAGGACGCGCACGCCCTCGGGCACGACCTCCTTGCCGATCCCGTCGCCCGGGATCGCGGCGATCTTGTGGCTCATAAACTCCTCCCTGCCCGGAAGAATACTTCCATGTAGTGGTAGTCGGCAGCATGAAACTCCGACGCGACCTGGAGCGCTGAGGGGAGCACGATGAGCGACGTTCGCTCGGAACCTCTGCTTCGAGATACGGGGGACGCGCGCGAAGGCTACCCGCGCAACAGCAGCGTGGGCACGGGCGCCTTGCGGGCCACCCGCTCGGCCACGCCGGGAGCGAGCGCGCGCCGCACGCGACCATGGTTGCCGGCCGCGAGCGCGATGAGATCGGCGTCGAAGGCCTCGGCCTCGAGCAGGATCTCCTCGGCGGGCTCGCCGAAACGAACGACGCTCTCCACCGGAATGCCATCGAGCTGCGCCTCGACCCGGCGGAGGTCGTCCAGCCCCTCGGCCGTCAGGCGCGCCATCTCCTGATCGCTGTACGCGACCGTCCGTCCGTCAGAACCGACCACCCGATCCGGAACCGGGAACACGCGGAGCAGACGGAGACTCGAGCCAGCGCCCTGCGCCAGGGCGGCGACGATCGAGACGATCGCCTCGCTGCCCTCTCTTGAACCGATTGGTGCCAGGATCCGCTTCGCCATTGTCATCATCATCCTCCACCGTTGCGATGTTGCAGCGTCGCCGGTGGATTCATGAAAAATGCGAGCGGCAAGACAAGTGACGACAGCGGTCAACCGAGCGGAGGCTCGAGCCCTAGTCTTCCAACACCATACGCCGGAATGCCTCGGCGGCGCGCAGGCGGCGGGGCGCGCCCTGCTGGCGGGCCCAGCCGCGCAGCATCGGCGCGGGGTCCCACGCCCCCATCTGGCTCCGGTGCTCGTGGAGCGCGCGGATCTTCACCGCGAGCACGCCCGCAATGTCCACGAACGTGTCGGCCTCCTCGGCGCCGTGCAGCCACACCTCGCGCACGTGGTGCGGCTCGAGTCCCTCGGCGAGCAGCTCCGGGAAGATGAAGCGCGTCTCAGCCGAGGGAAAGACCGCGTCGAGCGCCACGTCACCCGCGACCCGATGGTCGGGATGGTTCATGTAACGGCTGCCGTAGAAGCGCCGCGTCGGGTCGGCGCACACGACGGTGTCCGGACGATGGCGCCGGATCACGCGCGTGACGTCACGCCGGAGCGCGAGCGTGGGCTGGAGCACGCCGTCCTCGTACCCGAGGAAGACAACCTCGGCGATGCCCAGCACGCGACAGGCCGCGCGCTGCTCCTCCTCGCGGATCTTCACCAGGCGCTCGCGCGTCATGTCGGCTGGCGTCGCGCTGTTCGAGCCGGCCTCGCCGCTCGTCAGGCAGAGCGTGACGACGTGGCTCCCCGCCCGCGCCCACTTCGCGAGTGTCCCCGCGACGGTGAACTCCTGGTCGTCGGGGTGCGCGTGGATCGAGAGCACGCGCGCGAGCGCGGACGGCTCCTTGCGTCGTCTCACGCCGGGAACGCGCCGAGGCGCCGGTCGAAGAAGTCCATGGTTCCTCCCGTGTGTCTCAATGGCGGCATCAGCCGAGCGTCTCGCTGATCCCCACCAGCTCTTCGTACTCCTGCATCCAGTAGCGATGGTCCCGGAAGTTCGGGAAGGCGTGCGGGAACGAGGGATCGTCCCACCGGCGCGCGATCCAGCCCGACATGTAGACGATGCGCAGCGCGCGCAGCGGCTCGCAGAGGGCGAGCGTCGAGCGATCGAACTCGCGGAAGAGCTCGTAACCTTCGACGAGATCCTCGCGCTCCCGGCGTGCCTCTTCCGAGTTGCCGCGAGCAAAGAGCCAGAGGTCCTGCACCGGCGGGCCGACGAGGCAGTCGTCGAAGTCCACGAGGATCGGGCCGTCGGAGGCCCAGAGGACGTTGCCCCAGTGCAGGTCGCCGTGGATGCGCTGGACCCGCGCGGCCGCGAGCGGTGCGCCGACGGCGTCGGCGATGCGGAGCGCGACGTCGCGGTAGCGCGGCGCTAAATTTTCTGGGAGGAAGCCGCCCTTGAGCACGACCTCCAGGGGCTCGCGGATGTAACGCGTCACGTCGAGCCGCGGCCGGTGCGGCGCGTCGCGCGCGGCGCCCACCGCGTGCATGCGGCCGATCGTCCGGCCGATCCGGCGCCGGTTCTCGGCGTCCAGCTCGTCGAGCGTGCGCCCGCGGACCTTCGGGAAGGCCGCGTAATAAATCCCCTCGATCTCGCCGAGCGTGGCGCCGGTGCCGAGGTCGAGCGGCGCCACCGCCGGCACCTCGGCAGCCACCAGGTCGGCGAGGAAGGCGTGCTCGTCCAGGATCGTCTCGCGTGACCAGCGGCCCGGACGGTAGAACTTCACGACGAGCCGCCGCTCGTCCTCCAGCTCCACCTCGTACACGCGGTTCTCGAAGGCGCGCAGCGGCAGGCAGCGGCCGGTGCAGCGGAGGCCCCCCACCTCGACCGCGTCCAGCACGCGGTCGGGGGTCAGTGAGAAGAACGTGGCGCCAAGCTCGCCGGACATGCCCGGAGATCGTACCACCCGCGGCCTCGTCCTGGCGGCCGGCGCGCTCGCCGCGCTCCTCCTGGTGCACCTGTGCGCGTCGGGCGGGGGCATGGGGGCGATGGACAGGACGTGCCCTGCACCGGCACATCGAGTGGACGCTCTACGACCAGCGGCCTGCCGACGGGCCGCGCTCGTGGCGCTGCTGGCCCCGCTCGGCGTCGCGCTCGCCTGTAGCTGTGTGTGGGGCGGACCGTTCACGAAGGTGGCGCGGATGAAGCTTGACAGCCGGTGGCCGGGAGAACGATGATCGATTCACGGATGACGACGCTGCAACGGGCCGAAGCCGCCGAGCACG
The DNA here is from genome assembly GCA_041484965.1 of Methylomirabilia bacterium. Taxonomy (GTDB): domain Bacteria; phylum Methylomirabilota; class Methylomirabilia; order Rokubacteriales; family CSP1-6; genus JBGPIS01. Next base: position 41 of record JBGPIS010000333.1, on the reverse strand, counting down.
CGATGAGCCAGGAGCTCGATCGCATCGTCGTGAAGTCCGTG
>JBGPIS010000332.1:0-3553 GCA_041484965.1 Methylomirabilia bacterium | reverse complement strand
GGATCAGCTCGTCGAAGGTGCCGTTGAAGTTGCCCCGCCGCCAGAGCAGCGACTCCGACACCGCGAGCCCCTCGCCGAGCGCCGCCTCGTGAGGGCGCCGGAGCTCCTCGATGAGCCGACCCATGTCGGGGTCCTCGGGCACGGTCTGGGCGAGGACGGGAATGAGCCGGGAGCGGTACCCGGCGACTCGGCCCCCCCGAACGTCGAGGTCGAGGCGGGAGAGGAACTTGCCGTGCGAGCCGGAGTTCACGACGAGCGTTCGGCCCACGACGATCGGCGCGGGCAGCGCGTCGTGGGTGTGGCCGCCCAGGATGACGTCGAGCCCCTGGACACGCGCGGCGAGCTTGAGATCCACCGTGATCCCGTTGTGCGAGAGCAGCACGACGAGGTCCACGCGCTTGTCGTCGCGCAGCTCGTTGACGAGCGCCTGGACCTGGCTCTCCTGGATGCCGAAGGTGAGGTCGGGGACATAGCGCCGCGGGTGCGCGACGGGCGTGTACGGAAACGCCTGCCCGATGACGCCGACCCTGACGCCTCCGACGGGCCGGATCGTGTACGGGTGGAAGACGCGGTCGCCCCACCCGACCTGGATGACGTTGTGGGCGACGAAGTCCCCGGCGAAGAGCCCCCGGTGCTCGCGGTCGCCGAACAGCTCGCGGACCCGCTCGAGCCCGTAGGTGAACTCCCAGTGAGGCGTCAGGACCTCGACGCCGAGCTGGTTCGAGACCCTTACCATGTCCTCCCCGCGGCTCCAGAGCGCGGTCGCCGAGCCGTTGAGCGTGTCGCCGCCGTCCAGGAGGAGCGTGCGGCCCGGCCGCTCGGCGCGCACGCGCTTCACGAGCGTCGCGAGGTGGGCATAGCCGCCCATCCGCCCATAGCGGGCCGCGAGCGCCGGGAAGTCGAGGGACGTGAACGCGTACGCCTCGACGGTGCCGGGCGAGATGTGATAGGCGCGGAGGAGCTCAGCGCCCGTGAGGAATGGCGGCTTGCCCCGCTCGTCGCCGACCCCCAGGAGCGTGTCGGGCTCGCGGTAGAACACCGGGCGGAGCGTCGCGTGGGCATCGGTGATGTGGAGCAGCGTGACGTTGCCGAGCGGCTCGAAGTCGAGGAGCCGCTCGGGGCCGTCGGCGGCCTCGAGGCGCCGCGGGTGGAGCCCCGCGCCGGCGGCGATCGCGACGAGCTTCAGCAGGTCGCGCCGCGTGATGTCGGCGGTCAGTGGCGGATCCCGGGGACGCTCAGGGGTCGGCCGACGTCGAACGTCGCGAGGTAGAGCTCGAGCTCGGCGTACTCGACGGCGTCGGCGGGGAGCATGTTCGTGCCGAGCGGAGTCATGCACCACTGGAAGCGCTTCCGCATGTCCCAGATTTCGCCCTGGCTCGTGCGCCACGTCGGGAAATGGCGCGTGAGCCCGGCGGTGACCTCCGCCAGGAGGCGCCCGCCGAGGAAGCGGTTCGCGCCCTTCTCGGGCGTGTGGCAGTCGGCACACGAGTGGTTGCGCTCCCCGACGCGCCGGTAGAAGCTCGCCTTCCCGCGCAGCAGCGCCGCCCGGGCTTCCGGGCTCTCGGTGTCGATCGCGATCGGCAGGCCGTTCGACGCCATCTTGACGAGGACCGTCAGCGTGAGATTGTCGACGGACTCGGCCGGGTACGCCCGGCCCGTCGTCTCGGGCCCGTGCGCTTCGAGGAAGTCCTCGACGCTCATCACGCGCCCCCAGGCGCGGACGTATTTCGGATAACGCGTCGCCACGCCCCGCAGCGCCCGCGCGGAGCCGCCCGCGTGGCAGTCGGCGCACGCGCGGCCCGCGGGGCCTTTGGCCGCCCACAGGGCCTCCGCCTCTTCGGCGAGGAGCACGGCCGGGTTGTTCGTCGGATCGAGGTTGTCGCCGAACCCGACGGGCTTCTTCCGCGTGAACGGACTCCGGTCGGAATCCTTCTCGGGCGGCCCGGGGCCCTTGAGCGTCTGGAGGTAGGCGACGAGATCCACGAGCTCGGCGGGCGTGAAGGCCCCCGTCACGCCCCAGGGCGGCATGGACGTGGCGGGGAAGACCACGCGCGGGTCGTAGAGCTGCTGATAGAGGTAGTCGTCGGGCAGGCCCCGGTCGCCGATCGTCGAAAGATCGGGCCCGACGTCGCCCGCTGGCCACACGTCGGCGCCGGGCACCAAATGGCAGCCGGTGCACGGGCCCTTCGCCCGGTCCAGGAAGAGCGCGCGCCCCCGCCTCGCGTCGCCGGTGAGGCCGGCCGGCATGCGGACGCGCTGCACGGCGGGCTCGGGCAGCGTGTCGGCGTAGGCGTAGGTGCGGAACGCGCCGAAGTCGCGCGCCGTCCAGCCCTGGTAGCGGAGCGCGACGCGCCGGCCGTCGGGCTCCACGCGGATCGTGCCGCGCGCCTCGGGAACCGCCCGCGTCGTCCAGGCGGGGACGCTGCGGTAATCGGGAATGTCGGCGGCGGCGCCGGCGCAGCCGAGCGCCAGCGCTGCCAGGACGACGGGCGGCAGCGCGCGCGGCCAGCGCACGAGGCTCACACGCGCGCCGTCAGGAGAACTTGATGTCGGCCGTGCCCTCGTACCTGCCGCCCGTGGTGTCGAGGAACTGGATCTTGAGCTGGCCGGGATCGGTCGCCCGGAAGGCGAACGAGAAGAACGGGTTCTCGCTCACGCTCTGGGTCGTGTCGAAGGTGACGACGGGCCGGCCGAGGTACGTCACGATCACCGTGTTGATGTAGCTGTAGTTCTTCTGGATGATCCGGCCCTGCCGGTCGCGCTCGATCCGCTCCATCGGGTGGATGACGAGCGACCGCACCTGCACGACGTCGCCGGGCTTGATGCTCGACGGGACCCGGATGCGGACCTTGCCGATGTCGGACACGGGCGCCCTAGCCTCCGCACCCGCCGACGGTCACCTTGACCTCCCGCTTGACCTGGAGCAGCGTGCCGTCGCTCTGCTCCGCGATCGCGCGCACGTCGCCCGTCTCACCAAGCCGGATCGTCACGCCGACGTACGCGCGGCCGGCCTCGGGCGCGAGCGTCGCCCGGAAGACGACGGGGATCCGGTTCTTGTCGGCCACGATCCAGACGTGCGTCACGTGGCGCGCGGGCGTCATCGGCGACTCGACCGCCACGGACGTCTGGACGAGCGCGCCGTTCTCGGCGATCGCTGGAACATCGAGCGTGATCGCGCTCGAGCCGTCCTTCAGCGGCCGCCCGCCGAAGACGCGCTTGAGGGCTTCGTCCACCGTCTCCTGGAGGCCGAGGGGCTGGGCCTGGGCGCGCCGGGGTGCGCCCGCCACGAGGCCGCCGGCAGCTGCGGTGACGCTGAGCGCCCCGAGCGTGCCGAGCATTTTCCGCCGCGTGATCGTGTAAGATCCTCTCACGGCTCCTGAATATACACCATTTCCCATTGACAATCGTGGACGCCTCACGCGTCCATCTTATAGGCCGACGTGTCGGGCCTGAACGCGCGCGGCAGCCAGAGCGGGCGTCGGAGGCCGCCGGGGCCCGGGGCGGGACGCGCGAGCGTGAGCCACTGGCGGTACACCTCGAAGGACTTGTTGGT
>JBGPIS010000331.1:0-3561 GCA_041484965.1 Methylomirabilia bacterium | reverse complement strand
GGTTCGTCGTGGCCGACGAGCCCGTGTCGGCCCTCGATTCCTCCGTGCAGGCACAGATCGTCAACCTGCTGGTGGAGCTGCAGGAGCGGATGAACCTCGCCTACCTCTTCATCGCCCACGACCTGGCGGCCGTCGCCCACATGAGCCACACGATCGCCGTCATGTACCTGGGCCAGATCGTCGAGATCGGCCCGGCGCGCGCCGTCGCACGGAGTCCTCAGCACCCCTATACGCAGGCGCTCTTCGCGGCGGCGCTGCCCTCGCACCCCGACGAGCGGCGCGACGACATCATCCTCATGGGCGAGGTGCCGAGCCCGCTCAACCCGCCTGCGGGCTGCCGGTTCCACCCCCGCTGCGCGTTCGTGATGGATCGCTGCCGCGTGGAAGTCCCGGCCCTCCGGGACTCCGAGGGGCGCGAGGTCGCGTGCCACCTCTACACCGGGGTGGTCTCCGCCCCCACAGGCGTGCCGGCCGGCTGAGCGGTTCGCTCCTCGAAGGACGACCGACCGTTTCGCCCGGCGGGAGGGGAGCGAAGCGTCCACGCTGCAACCGGAGCCCTCGACCGCTCGTTACTCCGACAAACGCTCGCGTCGGAGGTCAGGACCATGAAGAGGCTCGCACTCGTGCTCGCGGTCACGATGCTTGCGGGATGCGCCACGGCCAGCGGCGGCAACTCTGTGCCCACCGAGACGAGGAGCTCGCGCCCCGGACCGCCGTCGACGGTCGACGAGATGGGCAAGGGCGGCGGAGGCTACTGAGGCTCCCGCTGCGACCCGCAGGGGGGCGGGGGTGGAGGCGGTGGGATGTGAGGGGGTGGAGCGGGCGGCCATAAGGTCCCTCGGCGTCATCGCGCGCGATTGACGGCACGCGTCGGTGATGGTAAATGTCTAGACAATCTTTCCGCGGGAGGCTGCCGTCGTGGATTTCCGTCCCCGCATTCCGCGCTATTTCCAGATCGCCGAGGCGCTGCGCCGTGACCTGCGCGGCGAGGGCGAGCGCATCGCGTCGGAGCACCAGCTCTGCGCGCGATTCAAGGTGAGCCGGCCGACGATCCGTCAGGCCCTCGACGTGCTCGTGCAGGAGGGGCGGCTCTACCGCCATGCCGGGCGCGGCACATTCAGCACGCCGACGCCGGGCGGCGACCGCCGGCTCCGCGTGATCGGCTCGCTCGGCGATATGATCGCGCTCGGCGACGAGACCTGGTTCAAGGTGGTGTCGCGCGACGTGGTGAGGGTGCCCGCGAACATCGCGCAGGTGCTCCGCCTCGTGCCCGGATCGTCCGGCGTCCGCATCGTCGGCGTCCGCCACGCCCACCACGGTCCCTTCCAGCACGTGACGACCTATCTGCCGACGCCGATCGGCATGGCGCTCGACGACGAGGATCTCTCGAAGACCTCCGTCATCGGCGCGATCGAGCGTCAGCTCGGCATGCCCGCGAAGTGCATGGAGCAGGTCACCGACGCCGCCCTCGCCCCGCGCCAGGTCGCCGAGCTGCTGCAGATCCGACCCCGCTCGCCGGTCCTTCTGTTCGAGCGGACCTACTTCGCCGCGAGCGGCGAGCCGCTCGAGCACGCGGTGAGCTATCAGAGCTGCCAGCGCTATCCATACCGGGTGGTCTTCTCGCGCCCGGAGCGGCGGACCTCCGAGGGCCCGTGAGGAAATCCACGCGACAAGGCGGGCTGCCGGCCTTCGTGCCCGCAGGGGACGGCGCGCCGGCATGACGCGGCGGACGTGGGAGATCGGCGTGATCTCGGATACGCACGGGCTGCTGCGTCCAGCGGCCCTCGCCGCGCTGCGGGGCGTCGACCGGATCGTCCACGCGGGTGACGTCGGCGCGCCGGAGGTGCTGCGCGGGCTGGAGACGATCGCGCCGGTCACCGCGGTGCGCGGGAACAACGACCACGGGCCGTGGGCGGCGAAACTTCCGCTTACCGACGTCCTGGAGCTGAACGAGGTGATGCTCTACGTGATCCACGACGTCAAGGAGCTCGACGTCGACCCGCGGGTCGCGGGCCTCGCCGCGGTGATCGCCGGGCACAGCCACCGGCCGATTGCCGAGGAGCGCGACGGCGTGCTGTTCTTCAATCCCGGCAGCGCAGGGCCGCGCCGCTTCCGCCTACCGATCTCCGTCGGGCGCCTCAGGGTCGGCGGCGGGCGAGTGGTCGGTGAGCTCTGCACACTGGAAGGCGCGTCGTGAGGGTCTTCGTCACCAAACCGGGCCTGGCCTGATGGTGGTCGTCGCGGTCCTCGGTGCCAGCAACGGTGGTTTGACGGCGGCGGCGGATCTCGCGCTCAACGGGCACGCCGTGCGCTGGTGGTCACGCTCTCCCGCACCCCTCGCCGCTGTCCGCGACGCCGGCGGGGTCACGCTCGTCTCCGACGACGAGCCGCGGATCGCCCGGCTTGCGCTCGCCACCGACGATCTCCGCGAAGCGGTCATGGGCGCGGAAGTCATCGTCGTGCCGCTGCCCGCCACGAGCCACGACGATCTCGCCGTCCGGCTCGGGCCTCATCTCACGGACGGTCAGGTCGTGCTCCTCACGCCGGGGATGTTCGGCGCGTACGCCCTCGCGCGCGAGATCGCGCGGAAGGGCGGTCGTCTGCCGCTGGCCATCGCCGAGACCGCGACGCTGCCTTATCTCACGCGCAAGGCGGGGCCGGCGGAGGTGCGCGTCGCCGGGCGCGCCGTCAACCTGCCGGTCGGCGTATTCCCCGCGACGCGGAGGGAGACGGCTCTCGCCCGGATCACGCCGCTCTATCCCGCGCTCCGCCCTTGCGTGGACGCCCTCGACGCGACGCTCGACAACGTGGGACCCGTGATCCACCCGCCGCTCGTGCTCCTGAACGCGGGCGCCATCGACAGCGGCCGCTTCGCCGTCCACGTGGAAGCGCTGACGAAGACGGTTCGGCGCCTGATCGACGCGGTCGACGCCGAGCGAGTCGCCACGCGTCAGGGCTGGGAATACGCTGCGCCGCACTACGAGCTGGCGACGTCCTACGACGCCGCGTACGCGGCGGGGAGCTTCTACGGAGCCGGTGCTCGCGATCGGATGGCGGCCAGCCGCATCTTCGACGAGACCGTCGACCTCGAGCACCGCTACGTGGCCGAGGACGTCGCGCTCGGGCTCGCCCTCTTCGAGTCCGCCGCGCGCACCGCCGGCGTCGACACGCCGGCGATCACGGGCCTGCTCGGGATCTTCGGCGTGCTGCTCGGGCGGAGACTCGCCGGTGGCGGCCGTGCCCTCGAGCGCCTTGGCCTGGGCGACCTCTCCAGGCGCGAGATCCGGGCGTTCCTCATGGAGGGCTGGGAATCGCCCCACTGGGCAAAGGCGATCCGCTAGCGCCACCGTGATGGCGAAAGAAGATTTCTACCTGAGCGACGAGCAGCGCATGATCCGCGACCTCGCCCGCAAGGTGGCCCGCGACAAGGTCGCACCGCACGCCGCCTCCGTGGACGAGACCGAGACCTATCCCGAGGCGTCGATCCAGGCCCTCATCGACGCCGGGCTCTTCGGCATCTGGGTCCCCGAGCAGTACGGCGGGAACGCCATGGGCAGCCTC
>JBGPIS010000330.1:0-3563 GCA_041484965.1 Methylomirabilia bacterium | reverse complement strand
TGCCGAGGTCGGCCTTGACGAGGTAGGCCCTCCGGGATCCCTGGCGTACGACATAATGAGCAACGCCGTCGATCTCCTCGTCACCCTCCACCGTCCGGACCAGGGTTCTTGTGGCGCTCGGGCTCTCCCAGCGGAAGCTCCACTCGTCTCCGGGGGTCCATTTGGGCGTCTCCCACACGCGGCCGGGCGCGGCCTGGGGCGCCGCCGGCACCGCGGCGGCGTCGCGGGAGGCCTCGAGCGTGAGGCGGCGCTGGTCGCGGTCCACCGTGACCTTGAAGTGGTTGAGGAAGTTGGCGCCGAGCAGGCCATCGACGCCGGGAGCCTGGGGCAGCACCTCCCAGACGCCCACGTCGATGTCCCCGACGGTGAACTCGCCGACGCGGAGCGATGAGACTCTCACGTAGGGCATTGCGAACGTCCCACCACCGACGACCGTTGTGATGATCTTCGGCGCCGTCGCGGGCACGGCGATGCGGAGCCGCTGCATCGCTCTCGGGCTCAGGATTGTCATCGAGGCCCCGGTGTCCACCAGCAGCGTGATGGGGGAGCCGTTCAGCGCGGCGCCGACGACGGCGATGCTTCCCACGAGCTGGATCGGCGCCGACGTCCGCCAGGCGCCCGACGGGGGCGAGGCGAACCGCCCGGCGCCGAGCGAGCGCCCCTTGAGCCTCTGTTGGATCTCCGCCTGGTAGCACTCGCTGAAGATGCGCCACTCCCCCGTCGACTGGTACTCGGCCATGAGCCGGCCGTACTGATCGACGCCCCGGATGCGGACGGCGCGCGCCTGGCCTTCGCACGCGCGCGCGGCCTCGAGGATCAGCGCGTCGCGCTCTGCCTGCTCGGGGGACACGCTGGCGCACCCGGCGGCGAAGAGCCACCCTCCCGTCAAGAGGACCACGCACGTCACCCGCATGTCGCGCAGCACCCGCCCCGAGTGTACGAGGGGCGCCGGCCCGGCGCAGAGGGAGATTGACGTCGCGGGGCGCCGGTGCTAGATGTCTAGACATCCTGACAGCGGGAGGCCCACACGCGTGAACTACCGGCCCGGCATTCCCCGATACCTCCAGATCGCCGACGCCATCCGTCACGAGTTGAAGGGCGACGGCGAGCGCATTCCCTCCGAGCACACGCTGTGCCGGCAGTTCAAGGTGAGCCGCCCGACCATTCGCCAGGCGCTCGACATCCTGGTCGAGGAGGGGCTCCTCTACCGGCACGCGGGCCGCGGCACCTTCTCGACACCCTCCGGCACCAGCGACCGCAAGCTCCGCGTCATCGGCTCGGTGGGGGACATGATGGCGCTCGGCGACGAGACCTGGTTCAAGCTCCTGGCGCGCGAGATCGTGCCCGTGCCGGCGAACATCGCCCAGGCGCTGCGCCTCCCGCCGCGCTCGTCGGCCTATCGGATCGTCGGTGTCCGCCACGCCGAGACGGGGCCGTTTCAGCACGTGACGGCGTACCTGCCGCTCACGATCGGCACGGCGCTCTCGGACGAGGACCTCTCGAAGACCTCGCTCATCGGCGCCGTCGAGCGCGTGCTCGGCGTGCCGATCAAGCTCATGGAGCAGGTGGTGGACGCGGCGCTGGCGCCGCGCCAGATCGCCGAGCTCCTGCAGCTGCGGTCGCGCGCGCCGCTGCTCCTGTTCGAGCGCACCTACTTCGCCGCGAGCGGCGAGCCCGTCGAGTACGCGATCACCTACCAGACGGGCCGGCGCTACCCCTACCGCATCGTCCTCTCCCGCGCCGAGCGGCGGAGCTGACGACGATGCCGGCCGGCCCCTCGGCCAAGCCACCCCGGGCGGCACCGGCCTCGCGGACCGCGCTACGGTAATGGCCTACCGGCTTGGCTTCGACGTCGGGGGGACGTTCACCGACTTCGTGCTGCAGTCCCCGTCGGGCGAGCTCCTCACCGGAAAGCGGCTGACGACGTATCCCGACCCGTCGGAGGCGTGCCTCGCCGGGCTCGACGAGCTGATCGCCAAGAGCGGCGTCGGCTGGCGCGACGTCGCCCAGGCCGTCCACGGCACGACGCTCGGCTCGAACATCGTCATCGAGCGCAAGGCGAAGGGCGTGGGCCTCCTCACCACGCGCGGCTTCCGCGACGTGCTCGTCATCGGGCGCGAGAAGCGCTACCAGGTCTACGACCTCCAGATCGAAAAGCCCGCGCCGCTCATTCCGCGCCGCTTCATCGGCGAGGTGACCGAGCGGATTCTGGCGGACGGACTGGTGCGGACGGCGCTCGACGAGGCCGATGCCCGGCGCGCGATCCGCGAGCTTGCCGCGCGCGGCGTGACGACGCTCGCGATCTGCCTGCTCCACGCCTACCTGAACCCCGTCCACGAGAAGCGCCTGGCCCAGCTCGCCGCCGAGGAGGCGCCGCACGTCACCGTGACGCTCTCGCACGAGGTCTCGCCGACGTTCCGCGAGTACGAGCGGACGTCTACGACCGTCGTGAACGCCTACGTGATGACGGCGATCCGCGAGTATCTACGCGGCCTCGCGGCCGCCATGGCGGAGCGGGGCTACCGCGGCCGGCTCTTCGTCACGCAGTCCTCGGGCGGCGTCGCGACGGCGGACGCGATGCAGCGCTACCCGGTGCGCATGATCGAGTCGGGGCCCGCGGCGGGCGCGCTGATGGCCGCCGTGTACGGCGAGCTCACCGGCCACCGCGACCTCATCGCGTTCGACATGGGCGGCACGACCGCGAAGCTCGCGCTGATCGAGCAGGGGCGGCCCTCCACGACGACGGCGTTCGAGCTTCACCGCGTGAACAACGCGCCGGGTAGCGGGCTCCCGATGAACATCCAGGCGCTCGACATCGTCGAGATCGGCGCGGGCGGCGGCTCGATCGCGCGCGCGAAGCTCGGCGTCATCGCGGTCGGCCCGGAGAGCGCGTCGTCCACGCCCGGGCCCGTCTGCTACGGCCGCGGCGGCGCCGAGCCCACGGTGACGGACGCGAACGTCGTCCTCGGGTACATCAACCCCGATTACTTCGCCGGCGGCTCGATCAGGCTCCAGGCGGCCGCGGCGGCGCGCGCGATCGAGGAGAAGATCGCGCGGCCGCTCGGGCTCACGCTCGAGGATGCCGCGTGGGGCATCCACGCGATCGTCAACACCAACATGGAGCTGGCCACGCGCGTCGTCTCGATCGAGCGCGGGCGCGACCCGCGCGACCTCACGTTGGTCGCCTTCGGAGGCTCGGGCCCCGTCCACGGCTGCCGCCTCGCCCAGGCGCTCGGCATCCCACGCGTGATCCTGCCCGCGGCGGCGGGCGTGACGGCGGCGATCGGCCTGCTCGCGGCCGAAGTCCGGTTCGACGTCGCCCGGACCTACGTGCGCCGGATCGACGCGGTGGATGCCGCGCGGCTCACGCGGATGTACGACGAGATGGCCCAGCAGGCGGTGGAGGTCGTGCGTGAGTCCGCGGTCTCCGGCGAGATCGCCGTTGCGCGCTCGGCGGACGCGCGCTACGTCGGCCAGGGGTATGAGCTGACCGTGCCGGTGCCGTCGGGGGCGCTCGACGCCGCCGCGCTCGAGAAGGTCCGGCGCGCGTTCGACGAGGTCTA